>NZ_JAWOVT010000029.1:0-10643 GCF_033340055.1 Vibrio sp. 1580 | reverse complement strand
GCTTCACCTACATCGTTACGTCAGGTGGGGTGTCAGAGTCCACCACGGTGAACGTCGATGTGACGCCAGTCAATGACAAGCCTGACAGTGAGGACTTTACGCATGTGACTGACAAGCCTGTGACGCAAGTTGTATTTGATACTGATACGAAACCTTTAGGTGATGGCGACTCTCAAGATCATATCGCGGATGTTGAAGACGACTTAAAAGGCAACGATCTACATGTCCGAATTACTGAACTGCCAACCTCAGGTACGTTGTTCTTTAAAGATAGTGATGGTGAGTTGCACGAAATTAAAGAAGTAAGCGATACGCTTTATGACAAAGACAGCCTTTACTATGAAGCTGATAATGTTGGCTTCTTATTAGGTATCAAAGATCGTCCAAATACGCCTAATGGCTCGGAATCTACAACAGATTTCAATAACTGGGGATTAAGTGAGGATGGTGGTTCATCACATTCCCGTACTGAGCATTTAGCCAATGGAGCTTCTATCACCATTTCTTCTGATAGCGGTGAGCTTGCGCAGTACAACCGCCAGGTGTCACACATCGGCAATGGTATCGCTGACAATGATGGGCAGGGTATTGAGAAAGGTGAAACGATTACGATCGATTTGTCTAATAATCCTGTGGGCAGCGTAAACCTTGGCTTAGATGGATTAGGTGGATTGTTTGATTACGGTGATGACAACGCAGCACTTATTACGGTTACATACTTAGATTCAAATAATGTCCAACAGACTCAAACGTTCGAGTTTTTGAAGCCTGAAGGCAACTTCATGCTATTCCAAGAAACAAGCGTTGGTTATGGGAAAGATCTAGCTCTTCCTGAAGGTTCGGTCATTACTCAGTTAGATTTTTCTACGAAAAATGAAGGTAACTGGGAGTTACGTTATGTAGAAGGTGTTCCTGCCGAAGACAGCTTTGGATATGTGGCAGTCGACTCTGAAAATGGCGTTAGCGATCCATCTACAGTCAACATCGTTAACGAAATGTTAGATGGTAATGTTGCGGAAAACGGGCCAAGTCTGTCTGTGGTCGGTGATAGTATGACCGAGGGTGACAATATCACGTTCTCGGTTGTTTTAGATGAAGTCACCAGCACTGCTGTTAAGTACCAAGTTGATATGCTTGCTCAAGGTTCTTCAGTTGATAAGAATGACATAAATCTATCGAATGCAACCTACACAAATGGTGTTGTTTTCTTAGGTGGTTACTTGATTGTTCCAGCAGGTATAAGTAGCTTCGAAATATCGATTCCGACTATTGATGACTTGGTTGTGGAAAGCAGCGAAACGGTCGTTCTTGAGCTCGGAGGTGAAACGGGGACGGCAACAGTTCTTGATAATGATAGTACAGAACTTAGCGTAATAGATGCTGGCGATGTAATTGAAGGAACTGACGCAATATTTACCGTTTTACTCTCTAACCCTGTTCAAGAGGCCGTTGTCGTCAATCTGAAGTCAACAACAAATGATAGCTATACTGCGGAAGATGTTGATCTAGGCACTATGGTAGTGACCTATGTGGATACTCATGGTCAAACTCAAACATTAGATATAGCGCCTAATGGAGACGTTACTATACCTCCAGGTGTCGCTGAAATTAAAGTCGCAGTCCCGACCAAACTAGATAATGTCCATGAAGGTGATGAGAGCTTTGGTCTGACGGTTACGGAAATCGGTAGTGTCAGCAGTAATGGTATTGCAACTGGTAACGCAAATATTGTGGATTCTGATCCTGCACCTTCAGTTAGTATTAGTGCCGATCAAAATAGCGTAAATGAAGGTGAAACGGCAGGCTTTACGCTGACACTTGATAAAGTTGCAGATGAGAGTGTTACGGTTCATGTCGAATATAGTGGCGTGGCCCAAGATGGAAAAGATTTTGTTGGCGTTCTGAGTGTTGAAGTTCCTGCGGGTCAATCTTCAGCTGCTCTTGACTTACTGACGGTCACCGATGGTATTTATGAGGGCGCAGAATCTTTCACAGTAACCATTAAAGAGGTGGATGGCGCTGATGCGAGCATTGCTTCAAATAACAGCGCAAGTGTTGTGATCGTTGATGCCCAAAGTGCACCGAAAGTGACTATTAGCTCAGATCAATCCTCAGTTGATGAAAGTAGTGATGCAAAATTTATCGTCAACATTGACCAAAAAGCAGATGAAGATGTACTGGTAACATTCACAATCGGAGGGAATGTTGATGACAAAGATTATATTGCTCCAAGTAAGTACACAGTCACGATTCCAGCGGGTAAAACGTCGGCGCCGATTGATATAAAAACTCTCGATGATGGTATTTACGAAGATCTTGAAAACCTAACCGTGACTCTAATTGATACGGTTGGTGCAGATTCGACGCTTGCAAGTGACTCGAATGAAGCAACAGTCTCTATTATAGATGCTCAGCACGCTCCAGAGTTTATTTCTGGCGGCGATAGTGCTGGTGACAAACCAAATGATGATGTTTACGACTTCGGGTCAGTTAACGAAAACACGGTGAGTGGGGCCGTTATCGGCACGGTCGTTGCTGAAGATCACGATAATGACGTGCTTGTATACCGCTTTGCAGATGGCTCGAGCACTAATGGTATTTTTGATATCGACCCGACAAGTGGAGAGATTTCATTGAACAAGACAATCGATGATGTTGACTTGGGCGATTATACGCTTCAGGTTGAGGTTATCGATGGAACTGGCGGGATTGATACTGCCGAGGTAAATGTTTCTCTGGTAAATGTGAATGATGCTCCTGAATCTTCGCCTTCAGTGGTTGAGATGAATGAAGATACTCAAGTGATGCTTGATTGGTCATCATTCGGTATTAGCGATGTGGACTCTGATGTATCAGATCTCTCCGTCCAAATTACAACGCTTCCTAGCGATGGATCATTAGAGTACAGAGATTCGCAAGGCGATTGGCAGTCTGTACAAATCGATCAAGTCCTCGATAAATCGCTTTTTGAGGAAAACGGTGTTCGTTTTGTACCTGAATTAAATGAATCAGGCAGTGACAGCTTCGGCGGAAATCAAGTCGGAGATCAGGAATCTAGTTACGCTCAAATTGGTTTTAAACCGACAGATGGGCAGAGCTCTGGTCAAGAGTCGACACTGACAATAGACGTGAACCCTGTAGCTGACAAACCGAACTTAATTGCAGTGACGCCATTAAACTCATTGCCTCAACAAGAGTTTAACGTTACGACATGGAGTAATGTTCAAATTGGTTCTAGTGATGGTATGGGGGTCAATGGAGAGACTCTAATCTCAGCGATCAACGCTCTTAATGAAGCCGATGGTACTCGATTGAGTTGGGCAAATGTGGAAGATTTAGGGACTCATGCAACCTTGGCAAATGAGGCCGTTCTAGTCACATCTCTTGTTTATCTCGAAGCTGGCTCGAGTTACGACTTTGTTGGGCAAGCAGATGATAGCCTTGCTATCAAGTTGGGTGGTACGTTACTTGATCAAGCTCGTTGGGGGAGCGACAGTGGTGATATTAAGGGTGCTAGCTTTACCCCTTCGGTATCTGGCTTTTATCCAATTGAAATCTATCACCATAACCAAAGTGGTCCGGGTAACTTTAATGTGGATGTATCCATTAATGGACAAGCGCCTGTCAATCTGAGCAATAGTAGTCTTTACGTAGTTAGTGATGAAAGTGCACTAGAAGCAACTGATATCAGAGCGTCTGAACTACAAGAAGTTAATGGTGTTGCGTTTTACGAAACATACCAGCTGAACGAAGGGTTACAAGATACAGCGATACCGCTCTCTGAAATTAAAGCAAGCTTAAATGATACAGATGGCTCTGAATCACTTAAAGTCACGCTAACTGGCTTACCTGTAGGTGCGATCCTTTCAGATGGAAATAGTTCTATTACTGTCGCAACTATTGATGAAGAACTGGACGTGACAAGTTGGGCATTAGATGCACTTACTGTGACTCCACCTGCGGGCTCCCATGATGACTTCACTATCAATTTGACTGCAACGAGTACAGAAAGCTCGAATGGTGATTCAGCAGAATCTAACTTGGCGATCAATGTTGTAGTACATGAGAACTTACCGACGGAAACGGAAAGTGATTTGGGCGAAACCATAGAAGACAATACTCTACAAGGGAATTTATTGCTTAATGACTCTGACGGCGACAATATTCTGATGGTAGATCATCTTACTATCGATGGTGCTGATTACGAGGTAGGCGAAAGTGTTTCTTTGACTAGTGGTACGTTACTAGTAAACCGAGATGGTAGTTACATATTTGAACCTGCTGAGCATTGGTCAGGTGACGTTCCATTAATTAGCTATACCACAAATACTGGCGTAACAAATACACTTGATATCAACGTTGCCGCAGTTGCAGATGCCCCTGCGATCACGATTAATGTTGGAGAGTTAGTAAAAAGAGATGCTGTTGATCCTAATCACCACTTAGCTACATCGGCAATAAATAATACCAATACCGAAAATGAGGCTGTCGCAGCCAACCTTGGGTTGGATAATGCAGTACCTAAAATTAATACACACGCTGGTGTTGTGTTGGGAGTCAATACTGACTTAAGTGACACCGACAGCTTGTTTGTTGGGACAGATTTCAACGATGTATTCTATGGTGGCGGTGGCGATGACGTATTTGTTGGCGGTGGTAACAATGATACGTTTTATGGTGATGACGCGACCAGTCTTACTCTGCATGATGGTAAAGATACAGTCTACCTAACAGGGAACTTTGATGACTACAAAATGACCTTCAAAGACGATCATGGCGGTAAAGTTCCATATTGGATTTTATTAGATAGTCGTTCTATCGATTCGGTAAACGATCATACAGGTAGTGATGACCGAGGTGATCATTTATATGAAATTGAACGCGTTGTTTTTGCAGACAAAATTGTTGATTTGAAACCTGATGGCACTTATGAAGTGCTTCAAGATCGCTGGATTTCGGTCGATGTGGATGTTGATCTAGTTGATGTCGATGGAAGTGAGGATTTAGCGCAGACTGCTCTTGTACAAGATCTACCAGACGGTGTTGACGTGTATGTTGATGGGCTCGCAATTAAGCAAGATTCAAATGGAGATTACCCTGTCACTCTTGGTACAGATGGTAAGCTTTCCCTGGATATCAGAGTGCCATTCGATTATGAAGGCAGCTTAGAGTTCCCGCTAAGCGTTACTGCTACGTCTGTTGAAGGATCAAATAATGACGCAGCTTCAACAACTGAATCCGTTGAGCTTACAGCTCGTGACTATGTGTTGGAGTCGGGATCACATGGGAATGATCAGATAACGGGTAGTGACAATCACGATATTATTGTTGGTGATGTTCAAGGATTGGAGATCATTGCAGGTCAGGACTACAACATCGCATTTGTTCTGGATACTTCAGGGAGCATGGGTAACTGGGTAGGAACTGCGAAGCAAGAAGTGCTAGACGTGTTTGATGAGCTGTTAAGTGCGGTAAATCAAGGAGAGAAGCCAGGGACAGTGAATATTCACCTTAGTGAATTTGCTTCAAGTGCATCAGCGGTGATTTCTGTTGACTTGAGTTCTCTTACGGCAAGAAAAGAGTTTGTAGAAGAGTTGAATCGTGTAATTGATGATGAGGGTTCTGGCGGCACAAACTATGAGGCGGGCTTACAGTCGGCCGTTGAATGGTTCAGCAGTCAACCTAACCCTAATGGCCAAAATATCACGTACTTTGTTACGGATGGTCAACCAAATAGAGCAACATACCTCTATGGTGTAGCACCGAGTGAATTCTCGAAAGTGATTTTGGACGTCGATAATTCTGGCAAGCTTGTTACCCTGCAAGATATTGCGAGTAAAAACAATTACTCATACGGACAAACAGTTACCTACAAAGGTGATGTCGTTATAGATAGTTACGGTAAGGTTTATTCACCGCTAACAGGAAGAATCCTTGGCGATATCGACAGATATTATGGCTCTATCCGTTATTACGATGAAGGGAATAGCTCGACACAAGCTCAACACATGTATCAAGTACTAGCGGCATTGTCCTCTATAGAAGCGATAGGTCTTGGGAGTGGCGTTGATGAACATACACTCAAGCAGTATGACACTGATGGTGTGGTAGAGTCAGATATTGATGTTACTAAGCTTGCTGAAACGATATTGGGTCAAGATGTACCTCTCAAACAAGGTTCAGACACTATTCAAGGAGGTGAAGGTAACGATATCTTGTTAGGTGACTTAATTGAGTTTGGTGGTAATGAACAAGGCTTAAGTGCGATTCAATCACATGTGGCGCAGCAAACGGGTCAGGATGTGTCTACCGTTGACGGCGAAGATATACATGAGTACGTTAGAAATAACTTGGAAGAATTCAACCAAACTCACCAAGGAGATAAATCGGATAATTTATATGGCGGCGCTGGTGATGACTTACTATTTGGTCATGGTGGCAACGACATACTCGTTGGCGGTGAAGGGGATGATATTCTGATTGGTGGTTTAGGTAGTGATACTTTAACAGGGTCAGAAGGGGCCGACATCTTTAAGTGGAGTGAAGTCACTAACGATGTTGATACTGTCACTGACTTCAATAAAAATGAAGACGCTCTAGACTTCTCAGATCTGTTTGACGACTTATCTAAAGATGAAATTGGAGAGCTTCTTAATGATCTTCAATCAGGTGATCATACTGGTGATGTCGGAGAGTATCATGTAGAAGTGGCACCAGACGGGGGATCTGAGGCAAACCTGAGTATTACAAAAGGGAGCTCGACATTGGACATCCATTTTGACGGTGCAAGTGTTGATGATGTGACTCAAAGCTTAATTGCGAGTTTAGAAGCTCAGTACAAAGACATGTAGTAGCGCTAAACTGTAGTCAAATTTAAAATCAAAAAAGGTCTAGCAATTTGCTAGACCTTTTATTTTTACGGTCTGTTTATTGTTGTGCTAGCTTTTTGGAAGTGTTGTGAAAACGGTCCATTCTTTCTTCACTTCACCCTTGTGGCCAATCACTGTTGCGGTTACTCGACGGTTCAATGCGTGACTAACTTGGTCTGTACCTTGTGTCGCAAGTACTGTGTCTCCATAGCCGACAATGGTAACTCTATCTCCACTAATGCCATTCTTCATGAGCTCTTTTCTAACGTTTTCAGCGCGGCGCTTAGATAAGTCAAGATTATGTTCTGCAGTACCAGTGCGACTAGCATAACCTTGAATCTCTATAGACGTGTTCGGGTACTCTTTCAAAAAGTCGGATAGTTTAAGAATTTGTTGCGTAAAGATAGGGTTGATCACATCGGAATCGTTCGCAAATAGTACTCGAATTTGCATTTCTTGTGAGGAGTCAACGTACGAACCACAACCGTCGTTGTCTATTTCGGCACCCAAAGGTGTACCCGGGCACAAATCTCGCTCGTTAATGACTCCGTCAGAGTCATCATCTATATGATCAGCCCACTGATCGGCAATTGGGGTATCTATGTAATCATATTCATCACCACGATCTGATGAACTGCATGCGGAGAGCATTAATGAGAGTGTAATAAAAGCTATGTGTTTCATAATTAATACTCCACTTCTTCTAGCCATTCTTTAGGCATTTCAACCCTTAATGCACTCAACAGTTGCCCAGTTGCGTTCATCACTCGATATTTGGCGTACTGCTCTGCGTATTTAGAATCTAAGTAGTCTTTACGCGCCTCAAAGAGCTCGTTTTCAGTGTTCAATAGATCAAGCAGTGTTCGTTTACCGATGCGATATTGCTTCTCGTAAGCAATTACGGTTTCAGACGCAGAGTCTACATGATCTGATAGAAACTCTTTTTGTTGTAATGTTAAATCAAGCGCACTCCAAGAAAGCCTTAACCCTTCTTCAACATTGCGATAGGCACCTTCACGCAAGTCTTTTGCTTTATTTAGCTGGTAGGCAAAGTTTTCTGAGTTCGCTGCATCACTGCCACCATTGAATAGGTTGTAGCGTAGACGCAGCATGGCAAGTGTCTCATCACTTCGACCTTTTAAACCATCAGCGTCGTTACGCCATGTTTGCGAAGCTTCAATTGAAATGGTTGGGTAATTAACACCTTTAGACTGTTTGTATTGAAACTTAGCCGAGTCTACGTCTGCGAGCGCCACTTGAATAACGGGATGAAGTTCAAATGCCAAGCCTACAGCTTCATCAACCGTGTACGGGATAAAGTTTTGGTCCGCTCTCGGAAAGATTAACCCTTGTGGTGTTTGACCGACTAAACGAGTGAACATCGTGTGAGAGTCATACAGGTTATTTTGAGCAGCAGCTAAGTTTCCGTGTGCTTTTGCCAAACGTGCTTCTACCTGCGTCAAGTCAGCAGTAGAGCCGATACCCGAGTTGACTCGTTTTTTAATGTCATCGTAAATATCTTTATGAACAGCAAGGTTGTTTTCTGAAAGCTTTAGGACTTCATACGCTTTAACAGCGTCCAAGTACACTTTAGTCACTTCAAGTGCCTTATCTGAAGCATCTGCTAAGAGTTGAAATCTAACAGATTCAGCATCAGCTGCGGTTCGATCAATATCATTTAATGTAGCGCTACCATCCCATATTAGTTGGGTCAGTGTCACTGAAGCTTCCTTTCGAGTGTAATCCGTGTCTCCTCGACCAACTTCATCTGACGGGTCTAATCCTTCATATCCAATTCCAGCATCTAAATCAACAGAGGGGAGGTAAGCACCTGATGAAGCTTCATTTATGTACTTCTGGCTCATAAACTCGTTAAATGCACTCTTAATATCGGGGTTATTTTGTAGCGTCTGTGCAACCGCTTGCTCTAGAGTTTGACCGAAAACTGGTGAAGACACTATTAAGCAACAGCAGGCTATATGTACTCGATTCCATCTCACGTTAGTTCTCCTAAAATCATGTCGCTCTTATTCTGTTTCATATTTGAGACGAGAAGTTACAAACAATGAATTTTCTTAGTGCGTATTATCAACTTGTTGATGTTTAAATGTTTAATTCAATAAAAAACAACAATCTTACTCTCTAAACTCTAGCATACGAGTCAAAGCTTGCTTGGTAAGTGGTCGATTTTTTCGTAGAAAACCTTTTTATCTTAAGAGCATAGCGGAAACTGGTTTAAATGAAGGCAAATTCTTCGGTTATTTTCCTTATTACTCTCAAAAAACTAAATCCTCTTGGAATAAAACGAAAAATTCATATTTTGTCTAAACTATAGACGTGTTTAGTGCAGTAACAAGCCTTTAATTAAACTAATACAAGGATGAAGAGCATGGATCGAGTAGCGTTAAGTTCATTGATGAGCAATGTCGTGGTTATAGGGCTTGATGGGAACCTGAGAAGTCTTGAAAGTGGTCAGCTACCTCAGCCTGGTGAATTAATTATTGAGGAAATTTCTGATACATCAGAATTAATTGTACAACAGGTAACACCGCAAGGTAGTTCAATTAACGTTACTGATGATGTCACTGCGCTAATCGAGGCTATCGCTAGTGGAGAAGACCCTACTGCTCTTGGTGAGGATTTTGAGCCAGCTGCAGGTGAGGAAAGTGGTTCTAGCCCCCAAAATACTGGTGCAATAGATCGTACTGGCGCTGAATTGTTGGCTAGTACGAATTTTGAGACCGTCGGTATTGATGGAATCGGACTATCTACAACTCAAGCACTATCTTTGTTGGATCTTTTCAGAGTAATTAATGGCCCTGTACCACCGACTATCTTAGTTCAAGAAATATCTAGTCCGACTATCAACGAAGGTGACCAAGTTGTATTCGATATTACTCTAAGTCAAACAACTGAAGACAACACTGATGTCATTCTTTCTCTCCTTGATGGAACCGCAACAGGCGGCTCAGCTGACGAGAACGGGAGTGACTACGTCAATGAGCGTGTCCTCATAACATTTTCTGATGGTACAACAGAAGAAGTTTCAGTCGGTGAAAGCGGAACCTTTACCATTTCGATCCCACCGGGTGAAAGTGGCTTTACGGTCTCTATAGACTCTATTGACGACTCTATATTTGAAGGCCCAGAAACGTTTACGCTCTCTGGCACGACAGAAGAACAAAGCACACCTGTTACTGGGACTGCCACTATTTTAGATGATGGTAGTGGACCTGGCTCAAATCCTGATGATGATCGCCCAGCGGTAACGATGAGTGATGCAGGTACGGTTAATGAGGGCGAGACAGCGAATTTCAAAGTGACGTTGTCGAACGCCTCCGAGTCCAATGTTCAGGTCGAGCTAGGCCTGAACTTAGGTGACACCGAAGTTGGAGACTTAGGTACCTTAGAATACAACACAGGCTCCGGTTGGGTTGCAGTGCCAAATGATGGCGTGGTAACGGTGCCAGCTGGGCAAACTGAGTTTGATGTGCGCATCGCTGCCATTGATGATGCTGTTTATGAAGGCCCAGAAGATTTCAGTGTCACGGTAACCGGCATTGGCGCAGTACAAGGCAGCGATACCGGTACGGCAACGATTGTGGATGACGGCAGTGGCCCGGGGCCTGATCCGGATGATGACCGTCCAAGCGTGACTATCTCAGACGCTGGCACCATCAATGAGGGTGAGACAGCGAACTTCAAAGTGACGCTGTCGAATGCCTCCGAGTCCACTGTTCAAGTCGAGCTAGGCCTGAACTTAGGTGACACCGA
>NZ_JAWOVT010000028.1:0-15001 GCF_033340055.1 Vibrio sp. 1580 | reverse complement strand
CGGATAGATTCAAGCAAGCCAACTTGTCGTCAAAATCGGTGTTGCAAAAACGGGAGTGACCATAGATTCCGTTTTCTCTATTCGCCCCTTTGTTGAGATATGACCCGCTCCCCGGATCATGGCTTGGCCTTCTTCGCGACCCTGGCTACTGCACGGGCCGCCTTGAGGCACTCATCGAACACTTTCCCCTTTGCGAAGCTGGGTGTTCGGTCGAAAAAGAAGGTGGCTTCTTTCACCCCCAGCGAGACCGCATGAGGGGGAAATTCCTCCTTCTCCAGCGTTGCCTTGATGTGCTTGGCAATGAACTCGCGTGGGTGCATGGATGCCTCCGTTCTTCCAGAAACTGGTCTCATCACACAAACGACAGGCAATAGGAGTCCGTGACCCGCTGTCGGGCCGCTATCGCTTGTGGGATAAAGGCCCCGTTGACGGGGCCAGGAGAGAGCTGTAACCACATGCATTGCACCTGTGGTGGTGGCTTGAGCACTTCACAGTGAGTCAGCCGTTCTTGCTGTCGGTACCGGTGCGCCCTCACGGGCAGACCTACCATTCGAAACGGTCGCCTCTCGGCGAGGGCCTGGGTGGCGCTTCACAGCGGGACCAGGCATCCGCTTAACCCTGCGGTGGGAGATGTGATCACCTCCTTGGGGTGGTCATATCGGTTGGTTGTGGTGGCCGGGTCTGACACCGGCCGAGGTCTAGGGGGCATCCCTACGAATGCCGGTTGGCGCAAAGACCTTCCCATTCACCACAACCGTGGATTGCATTGGTCTCCGGGTCTCTCGTGCGGTACCCCATGGGCCTTGGCTCACCTGCAATGCAATCCCGGTTGTGTCCCGGCCTTTCACCGGGTGGGTGGCTGGGGAGTCAGACCCGCCACTCGCTGTGTTCGCTATCACTTCAACTGTGCTGTCTTTCCAGCTGTCAGCCGGTCACTGCCTTAATTTCCATTCACCTTGGTCGGCATGCATTCCAGCCTTGCCAAGGGAGAGCGGGGAGGTTAGTCAGCCCGGTTGCCGGTGTTATTTCCCCAAGCGGTTTGTTGCCACCGCTGCCAGTGTTGTGCTGGTCCTCCGGCTGGGGTTGTCCATCGTGCGAAATCAATTTGCTAACTATTGGTTAGCATATGCTTGGTTTGCTTTAAGTCAACACCCAAAAGTTAGTTTTTCAATTTTTTAATTCAGGGTCAGTTGGTGCAAGCTGTGGTGACGCAAAGGAAGGGGTAATTTTCGGATCATTGCCCTGCCGCCCGTTGCTCCGAACCACTGGGAGCTGGACCCCAACGATCTCGGGTGTGACGATGGACCTGTACTGAGGGGGCTGTGGGTCGTACCCCGATTCGCATGAGGATTGAATATAACCGACGTGACTGTTATATTTAGGTGGCTAAACCCGTCAAGCCCTCAGGAGTGAATCATGACCGTAGTCACGACCGCCGATACCTTCCAACTGTACGCACTTGCAGCCCGACATGGGCTCAAGCTCCATGGCCCGCTGACTGTCAATGAGCTTGGGCTCGACTATAGGATCGTGATCGCCACCGTCGACGATGGACGTCGGTGGGTGCTGCGCATCCCGCGCCGAGCCGAGGTAAGCGCGAAGGTCGAACCAGAGGCGCGGGTGCTGGCAATGCTCAAGAATCGCCTGCCGTTCGCGGTGCCGGACTGGCGCGTGGCCAACGCCGAGCTCGTTGCCTATCCCATGCTCGAAGACTCGACTGCGATGGTCATCCAGCCTGGTTCGTCCACGCCCGACTGGGTCGTGCCGCAGGACTCGGAGGTCTTCGCGGAGAGCTTCGCGACCGCGCTCGCCGCCCTGCATGCCGTCCCCATTTCCGCCGCCGTGGATGCGGGGATGCTCATCCGTACACCGACGCAGGCCCGTCAGAAGGTGGCCGACGACGTTGACCGCGTCCGACGCGAGTTCGTGGTGAACGACAAGCGCCTCCACCGGTGGCAGCGCTGGCTCGACGACGATTCGTCGTGGCCAGATTTCTCCGTGGTGGTGCATGGCGATCTCTACGTGGGCCATGTGCTCATCGACAACACGGAGCGCGTCAGCGGGATGATCGACTGGAGCGAGGCCCGCGTTGATGACCCTGCCATCGACATGGCCGCGCACCTTATGGTCTTTGGTGAAGAGGGGCTCGCGAAGCTCCTCCTCACGTATGAAGCGGCCGGTGGCCGGGTGTGGCCGCGGCTCGCCCACCACATCGCGGAGCGCCTTGCGTTCGGGGCGGTCACCTACGCACTCTTCGCCCTCGACTCGGGTAACGAAGAGTACCTCGCTGCGGCGAAGGCGCAGCTCGCCGCAGCGGAATGAGCGAACGTCGATATAGCCCGCTCGCGACGCTGTTCGCGGCGACCTTTCTCTTCCGGATCGGCAACGCGGTGGCGGCCCTCGCGCTTCCATGGTTCGTCCTGTCTCATACAAAGAGCGCGGCCTGGGCGGGCGCCACGGCCGCTAGCAGCGTCATCGCGACCATCATCGGCGCGTGGGTTGGTGGTGGCCTCGTCGATCGGTTCGGGCGCGCGCCCGTCGCATTGATCTCGGGTGTGGTGGGCGGCGTGGCCATGGCGAGCATCCCACTGCTCGATGCCGTTGGCGCCCTCTCGAACACTGGGCTGATCGCTTGCGTGGTGCTCGGTGCCGCGTTCGACGCACCCGGTATGGCCGCGCAGGACAGTGAGCTGCCCAAACTCGGCCACGTCGCCGGGCTCTCCGTTGAGCGCGTCTCGTCACTGAAAGCGGTGATCGGGAACGTCGCGATTCTAGGTGGCCCGGCCCTTGGGGGGGCCGCAATCGGCCTGCTTGGCGCTGCGCCAACGCTCGGGCTGACGGCGTTCTGCTCCGTCCTTGCAGGTCTGCTCGGCGCGTGGGGGCTTCCCGCGCGTGCCGCTCGGACGATGACCACGACGGCGACTCTCTCCATGCGCGCCGGCGTCGCTTTTCTCTGGAGCGAACCCCTGCTGCGCCCTCTCTTTGGTATAGTGATGATCTTCGTGGGCATCGTTGGCGCCAACGGCAGCGTCATCATGCCTGCGCTGTTTGTAGATGCAGGACGCCAAGTAGCAGAGCTCGGGCTGTTCTCCTCAATGATGGGGGCTGGTGGTCTCCTTGGCATTGCCATTCATGCGTCGGTCGGCGCCCGGATATCAGCGCAGAACTGGCTGGCGGTGGCATTTTGTGGCTCTGCGGTGGGCTCGCTTCTGCTTTCACAGTTGCCAGGCGTGCCGGTGCTGATGTTGTTGGGCGCGCTCGTGGGACTGCTGACCGGCTCAGTCTCTCCCATTCTCAACGCTGCCATCTACAACCGCACGCCGCCAGAACTTCTCGGCCGGGTACTCGGCACGGTCTCGGCGGTGATGCTGTCAGCCTCGCCCATGGTTATGCTTGCGGCCGGCGCGTTTGTCGACCTTGCTGGTCCGCTCCCTGGCCTCGTTGTATCGGCCGTGTTTGCGGGGCTCGTGGCTCTACTCTCGCTCCGTCTTCAATTTGCTACAATGGCGGCGGCAGCCACAGCCTCCGCCCCAACCCATACAGAAGGTGAACACTGATGCCCCGCCCCAAGCTCAAGTCCGATGACGAGGTACTCGAGGCCGCCACCGTAGTGCTGAAGCGTTGCGGTCCCATAGAGTTCACGCTCAGCGGAGTAGCAAAGGAGGTGGGGCTCTCCCGCGCAGCGTTAATCCAGCGCTTCACCAACCGCGATACGCTGCTGGTGAGGATGATGGAGCGCGGCGTCGAGCAGGTGCGGCATTACCTGAATGCGATACCGATAGGCGCAGGGCCGCAAGGGCTCTGGGAATTTTTGCAGGTGCTCGTTCGGAGCATGAACACTCGCAACGACTTCTCGGTGAACTATCTCATCTCCTGGTACGAGCTCCAGGTGCCGGAGCTACGCACGCTTGCGATCCAGCGGAACCGCGCGGTGGTGGAGGGGATCCGCAAGCGACTGCCCCCAGGTGCTCCTGCGGCAGCTGAGTTGCTCCTGCACTCGGTCATCGCTGGCGCGACGATGCAGTGGGCCGTCGATCCGGATGGTGAGCTAGCTGATCATGTGCTGGCTCAGATCGCTGCCATCCTGTGTTTAATGTTTCCCGAACACGACGATTTCCAACTCCTCCAGGCACATGCGTAAACGGAGGTGTGCAGAGTCCCTGCGGCAGGCGACGAACACGACCGTCGTCGATTAGTACCGGTACGGTCGGTGGTATCGAAGTCTTGATCACCACTCAGGTCTACGGCTTACAAATGGTGACCATCCCGATACTTGCGTCAGAGCACCGGGCCGATTCTTTGACAGTGAATCACTCCCGTAAGGTTGTGCCGGTGTGGGTGTCCCGGGTCGAGACGATACTCCGCCAATGCGCCCAGCAAACAACCTGGCCATCGCAGGTGGTGGGGAGCGGTGTGGCGGATGAGTTGGACAAGTTGGTGTAGCAGCACGAGCACGGCGAGATAACATCGCAGGAGTTCGACATGCTCAAGAGACAGCTGATTGCGAATCGCGATGCAGATTCATAACCCGATTGCGGGTTGGCTTCACTCCACCATCACCGAGCAGACTAGCACGGCGGGCTCTGTTGCAAAGATTGGCGGCAGTCAGAGGTAGGCTGTCGCTCTGCGCCGATCAGGCGGCTGCTGCGAAATGGTGGTTGAGCATGCCCATGGCCTCCGTCAGCGCCGAGGGCCCAATGCCAAAAGCTCTCTCCACAAGGCGCACCTCGCCCCTGATGCCGGGCTGCAGGCACCAGGGGCGAGCCTGTCCTTTGCGCAGGGCTCGCATGACTTCGAATCCCTTGATCGTGGCATAGGCCGTGGGGATCGATTTGAAACCGCGCACCGGCTTGATCAGTATCTTGAGCTTTCCGTGATCGGCCTCGATCACGTTATTGAGATACTTCACCTGCCGGTGGGCCGTCTCCCGGTCCAGCTTTCCTTCGCGCTTCAATTCGGTGATCGCTGCACCATAGCTCGGCGCTTTGTCGGTATTGAGCGTGGCAGGCTTTTCCCAGTGCTTCAGGCCTCGCAGGGCCTTGCCCAGGAACCGCTTCGCTGCCTTGGCGCTGCGGGTCGGCGACAGGTAGAAATCGATCGTGTCGCCCCGCTTGTCGACTGCCCGGTACAGGTAGGTCCACTTGCCCCGCACCTTGACGTAGGTTTCATCCAGGCGCCAGCTCGGATCAAAGCCACGCCGCCAGAACCAGCGCAGCCGCTTCTCCATCTCCGGGGCGTAGCACTGGACCCAGCGATAGATCGTCGTATGGTCGACCGAAATGCCGCGTTCCGCCAGCATTTCCTCAAGGTCGCGATAGCTGATCGGATAGCGACAATACCAGCGCACCGCCCACAGGATCACATCACCCTGGAAATGGCGCCACTTGAAATCCGTCATCGTTCCGTCCGTCCAATCTCCGCCAAGCATGCTCAAGCTTCACGATTTTTGCAACAGAGCCCACACGAGTATTGAGCATAGTCGAGATTGGTGCAGATCACTTCTGATATTGAACTGTCAGGAGCTGGCTGCACAACAGCCATTACGCCCAATCAACTGGTGCAGTCGTCTTCTGAAAATGACATTTGGTATCTCTCATAAACGGATGTTTTTGAGAGAACTATCTTCGGCCTTCACACGCACGAAAGGCGGCGAAGCTCCGCCGTTAATCCGTCCGCCGGAGATCTCGCCCAGGCAGGCTGAAGGCCGAGCAAGCCTGACAGGCCCGAAAAGCCCGGCACGGGCGTCGGCGGCGATGACGGCGGCGGCATTATCCAGGGTTGATGATGGAAGTGGAGGATATCGACAACCTCTCGCGCAACCAAGACATCGCGGTCGGACTGCAAGTGATCTTGAAGCCACGGGCCCGTCCCACCCCGACATGGACCTCGATGCCCGAACGGACGTTAGATTTCGAGTTCTAGGCGTTCTGCGATGAAGGTTGGATCCCAGCCGGGATTGAAAGTGTCGACGTGGGTGAATCCGAGCCGCTCGTATAGGCCACGCAGGTTCGGGTGGCAGTCGAGCCGCAGCTTGGCGCACCCCTGCGTTCGCGCGGCATGGCGGCAAGCCTCGATCAGCGCGGAGCTGACACCCCGGCCCGCATGTGTCCGTCGCACCGCGAGCTTGTGCAGATATGCGGCCTCCCCCTTGAGGGCGTCGGGCCAGAACTCGGGATCCTCGGCCGACAAGGTGCAACAGCCGACGATGCCGTCGCTGCAACTCGCGACTAGGAGCTCGGATCTCAGGACGAAGGTCTCCGCGAATGTCCGGTCGATCCGCGCGACGTCCCAGGCGGGCGTTCCCTTGGCGGACATCCACGCCGCAGCGTCGTGCATCAGCCGCACAACCTCGTCGATATCACCCGAGCAGGCGACCCGAACGTTCGGAGGCTCCTCGCTGTCCATTCGCTCCCCTGGCGCGGTATGAACCGCCGCCTCATAGTGCAGTTTGATCCTGACGAGCCCAGCATGTCTGCGCCCACCTTCGCGGAACCTGACCAGGGTCCGCTAGCGGGCGGCCGGAAGGTGAATGCTAGGCATGATCTAACCCTCGGTCTCTGGCGTCGCGACTGCGAAATTTCGCGAGGGTTTCCGAGAAGGTGATTGCGCTTCGCAGATCTCCAGGCGCGTGGGTGCGGACGTAGTCAGCGCCATTGCCGATCGCGTGAAGTTCCGCCGCAAGGCTCGCTGGACCCAGATCCTTTACAGGAAGGCCAACGGTGGCGCCCAAGAAGGATTTCCGCGACACCGAGACCAATAGCGGAAGCCCCAACGCCGACTTCAGCTTTTGAAGGTTCGACAGCACGTGCAGCGATGTTTCCGGTGCGGGGCTCAAGAAAAATCCCATCCCCGGATCGAGGATGAGCCGGTCGGCAGCGACCCCGCTCCGTCGCAAGGCGGAAACCCGCGCCTCGAAGAACCGCACAATCTCGTCGAGCGCGTCTTCGGGTCGAAGGTGACCGGTGCGGGTGGCGATGCCATCCCGCTGCGCTGAGTGCATAACCACCAGCCTGCAGTCCGCCTCAGCAATATCGGGATAGAGCGCAGGGTCAGGAAATCCTTGGATATCGTTCAGGTAGCCCACGCCGCGCTTGAGCGCATAGCGCTGGGTTTCCGGTTGGAAGCTGTCGATTGAAACACGGTGCATCTGATCGGACAGGGCGTCTAAGAGCGGCGCAATACGTCTGATCTCATCGGCCGGCGATACAGGCCTCGCGTCCGGATGGCTGGCGGCCGGTCCGACATCCACGACGTCTGATCCGACTCGCAGCATTTCGATCGCCGCGGTGACAGCGCCGGCGGGGTCTAGCCGCCGGCTCTCATCGAAGAAGGAGTCCTCGGTGAGATTCAGAATGCCGAACACCGTCACCATGGCGTCGGCCTCCGCAGCGACTTCCACGATGGGGATCGGGCGAGCAAAAAGGCAGCAATTATGAGCCCCATACCTACAAAGCCCCACGCATCAAGCTTTTGCCCATGAAGCAACCAGGCAATGGCTGTAATTATGACGACGCCGAGTCCCGACCAGACTGCATAAGCAACACCGACAGGGATGGATTTCAGAACCAGAGAAAGAAAATAAAATGCGATGCCATAACCGATTATGACAACGGCGGAAGGGGCAAGCTTAGTAAAGCCCTCGCTAGATTTTAATGCGGATGTTGCGATTACTTCGCCAACTATTGCGATAACAAGAAAAAGCCAGCCTTTCATGATATATCTCCCAATTTGTGTAGGGCTTATTATGCACGCTTAAAAATAATAAAAGCAGACTTGACCTGATAGTTTGGCTGTGAGCAATTATGTGCTTAGTGCATCTAACGCCTGAATTAAGCTGCGCCGCGAAGCGGCGTCGGCTTGAATGAACTGTTAGACATCATTGGCGTGGAGCCGAGCAGACTGGCGGCTTCGTGCTTCACAAAGTAAATGAACGCAGTCAACTGATCAGCGCGTGAGGCCAAGCAATCCATCCCTTGTCCAAGGTAAGCCTGCTGGGCTTCAAGCAGCACGGGCTGATGTTGGACGGGCAGGCGTTCCATTACCCAGTTGGCAGCTACATCCTTCGGCGCGATCTTGCCGGTTGCTGCGCTGTACCAAATGCGAGACAAAGTAAGCACTACATTCCGCTCGTCGCCTGCCCAATCCGGTTGTGAGTTCCATAGTTTCAAGGTGTCGGCCAGTGCTTTGAATAGATCGCTTTCCGGGACTGAGTTGAAGAAATCTTCCGCGGCCGAACCTGCCAAGGCAAGGCTGTGTTGCCTTGCTTTAGTTAGCAGAATAGCCAGATCAACATCGGTTGTCGCGGGCTCGAAGATGCCCGCAAGAATGTCCTTGCGCTGCCACTCCCCGAATTGCAGTTCCCGTCTGGCTGGATAACGCCAAGGAACAACATCGCCGTACACGACGATGGTAACTTCCAAGGCACGGAGAGCTTCACTTTGGCCGGGAGAAGCGGAAACTTCCAGGAAATCTACGAACAGAGCCTGCCGCACAGTCTCATCGAGCTGTGCAGTCACAGTAACCAGCAAATCAATATCACTGCATGGCTTCAGGCCACCGTCGAGTGCAGAGCCGTACAAATGCACGGCCAGCAACGTCGATCCCAGATGATGCTCGATGACGTTGAGTGCCTGTGATAGCTGTACCGAAATCTCGGCGGGCACTGCGTTGCTCATGATGTCTAACTCCCAATTTGTGTAGGGCTTATTATGCACGCTTAAAAATAATAAAAGCAGACTTGACCTGATAGTTTGGCTGTGAGCAATTATGTGCTTAGTGCATCTAACGCCGCTAAGCAGCGGCACATTTTGCGTTTTGAGCGCAGCGAAGCAAAATGTGTCCGATGGCTTGGATGGTTAACCCCTTTGCCAGATTTGATAGCGATAATTTATATTTGAATGAAATTCCTGCTCGAACACCACATTGAACTCTTTGGGGATTTCCGGAAAGAAAACATTGCCCTCTGGCTCGGAATCTATTGTCGAGATATGTAGCGTGTCGGCATGGGCGATCAGACTCTTGTAGATCTCTCCACCACCAGAAACAACAACATGGTTCGTAAGAGTCTTTAGCTCCCTCATTGCTGCTTCTATAGATGGAAACACAACCACATCATCGTTAGTAGCTACCGATCCTGAGCGGCTGACAACTGCATACTTTCTATTTGGGAGAGCCCCCATTGCCTCAAATGTTTTACGGCCGACTAAGAGCCATTGATTGTAAGTTATTGCTTTAAAAAGCAGCTGCTCACCTTTAGCGTTCCACGGGATATCCGAGCCGCAGCCAATAACCCCATTTCTTGCTTTTGCAGCCATTAGTGATATTTTCACGATACTCCTTTGGGTTAACGCCGCCATAAACGGCGACAGGGTGGCGCGCCTATTGCGCATAAAATGGCGAAGCCATGCGCAACAGGCGCGGAATCTCTGGCGTCCGGTTTGATGGCTTTGTTATGCAAAGGACTAGTCTTCAATGACGTGTAAACCACGGCGCTTTAAGTCCTCCAACGAATCCAACATTCCCCTTATTAATTCAACAGGATGCCCCTCCCAGTCTTCAACAACGCCAACAATTCTCAAGGGTTCGCAGGTTCTATAGGACTGTGTTGGATTACCGGGAAATCTTTTGTTCGTAAGATTCGGATCGTCTTCGAACGGTCCTGTTGGCTCAACTATGTATATGTAGCCGCGACCCTCGAGGCCAGACAGTGACATAGCAAGTTCAGCTCCCCAAACTGCTGGCTCCATCAAGGCTGAAAAGTAGATGTGCTTAAGAATACGACCGTCCTCGAAATGAGAGATGAACCCTGTGGTTAGCAAGTCACCAATCGCCAAATTGGCTTTGGTTCCATGATAGAACGGTCCTTGCACCTGCTTGTAATTATCATGAGAGATGGGAATCCAATCTTTTACCATTTTAAGACCCTTAATTGTTGGGATTTGGCTGCATAACTTTGTTTTAGGGCGACTGCCCTGCTGCGTAACATCGTTGCTGCTCCATAACATCAAACATCGACCCACGGCGTAACGCGCTTGCTGCTTGGATGCCCGAGGCATAGACTGTACAAAAAAACAGTCATAACAAGCCATGAAAACCGCCACTGCGCCGTTACCACCGCTGCGTTCGGTCAAGGTTCTGGACCAGTTGCGTGAGCGCATACGCTACTTGCATTACAGCTTACCAACCGAACAGGCTTATGTCCACTGGGTTCGTGCCTTCATCCGTTTCCACGGTGTGCGTCACCCGGCAACCTTGGGCAGCAGCGAAGTCGAGGCATTTCTGTCCTGGCTGGCGAACGAGCGCAAGGTTTCGGTCTCCACGCATCGTCAGGCATTGGCGGCCTTGCTGTTCTTCTACGGCAAGGTGCTGTGCACGGATCTGCCCTGGCTTCAGGAGATCGGAAGACCTCGGCCGTCGCGGCGCTTGCCGGTGGTGCTGACCCCGGATGAAGTGGTTCGCATCCTCGGTTTTCTGGAAGGCGAGCATCGTTTGTTCGCCCAGCTTCTGTATGGAACGGGCATGCGGATCAGTGAGGGTTTGCAACTGCGGGTCAAGGATCTGGATTTCGATCACGGCACGATCATCGTGCGGGAGGGCAAGGGCTCCAAGGATCGGGCCTTGATGTTACCCGAGAGCTTGGCACCCAGCCTGCGCGAGCAGCTGTCGCGTGCACGGGCATGGTGGCTGAAGGACCAGGCCGAGGGCCGCAGCGGCGTTGCGCTTCCCGACGCCCTTGAGCGGAAGTATCCGCGCGCCGGGCATTCCTGGCCGTGGTTCTGGGTTTTTGCGCAGCACACGCATTCGACCGATCCACGGAGCGGTGTCGTGCGTCGCCATCACATGTATGACCAGACCTTTCAGCGCGCCTTCAAACGTGCCGTAGAACAAGCAGGCATCACGAAGCCCGCCACACCGCACACCCTCCGCCACTCGTTCGCGACGGCCTTGCTCCGCAGCGGTTACGACATTCGAACCGTGCAGGATCTGCTCGGCCATTCCGACGTCTCTACGACGATGATTTACACGCATGTGCTGAAAGTTGGCGGTGCCGGAGTGCGCTCACCGCTTGATGCGCTGCCGCCCCTCACTAGTGAGAGGTAGGGCAGCGCAAGTCAATCCTGGCGGATTCACTACCCCTGCGCGAAGGCCATCGGTGCCGCATCGAACGGCCGGTTGCGGAAAGTCCTCCCTGCGTCCGCTGATGGCCGGCAGCAGCCCGTCGTTGCCTGATGGATCCAACCCCTCCGCTGCTATAGTGCAGTCGGCTTCTGACGTTCAGTGCAGCCGTCTTCTGAAAACGACAAACGATGTCAGAATAGAGTTAAATTTCCTATTGATTGACATATTCCGTCAAAGGTAATAGATTTCATCCTGACACTTTTGCCTTTGGAGGCATCTTGCAAGGTCAACGCATCGGCTATGTCCGCGTCAGCAGCTTCGACCAGAACCCGGAACGGCAATTGGAGGGTGTTCAGGTGGCGCGGGTGTTCACCGACAAGGCTTCTGGCAAGGACACCCAGCGTCCCGAGCTGGAAAGGCTGCTGGCCTTCGTCCGCGAGGGCGACACCGTGGTGGTGCATAGCATGGACAGGCTGGCACGCAACCTTGATGACCTGCGCCGCATCGTCCAAGGGCTGACACAACGGGGCGTGCGCATGGAGTTCGTCAAAGAAGGGCTGAAGTTCACCGGCGAGGACTCACCGATGGCCAATCTGATGCTGTCGGTCATGGGAGCCTTCGCTGAGTTCGAGCGCGCCCTGATCCGCGAACGTCAGCGCGAGGGAATCGTGCTGGCCAAGCAGCGCGGTGCCTACCGGGGACGAAAGAAATCGCTGAACAGCGAACAAATTGCCGAGTTGAAACGGCGAGTTGCGGCAGGCGACCAAAAAACCTTGGTGGCCCGTGACTTCGGCATCAGCCGCGAAACCTTGTACCAGTACCTGCGGGAAGACTGACCATGCCACGCCGCTCAATCCTGTCCGCCACCGAGCGCGAAAGCCTGCTGGCACTGCCAGATGCCAAAGACGAACTGATACGGCACTACACGTTCAACGAAACCGACCTGTCGGTGATCCGTCAGCGTCGCGGCGCCGCGAATCGATTGGGCTTCGCTGTGCAGCTTTGCTACTTGCGATTCCCTGGCACCTTTTTGGGCGTCGATGAGCCTCCGTTTCCGCCCCTGTTGCGCATGGTGGCCGCGCAACTCAAGATGCCAGTGGAAAGTTGGAGCGAGTACGGCCAGCGCGAACAGACACGGCGGGAGCACTTGGTCGAGCTGCAAACGGTTTTTGGGTTCAAGCCCTTCACCATGAGCCACTATCGGCAAGCCGTGCATACATTGACCGAGCTGGCCTTGCAGACCGACAAAGGCATCGTGCTGGCGAGCGCACTTGTCGAGAATCTGCGGCGGCAGAGCATTATCCTGCCCGCCATGAATGCCATCGAGCGCGCAAGCGCCGAGGCCATCACCCGTGCCAACCGACGCATTTACGCGGCGCTGACCGATTCTTTGTTATCACCCCACCGTCAGCGCCTGGACGAACTTCTCAAGCGCAAGGACGGCAGTAAAGTGACGTGGCTGGCATGGCTGCGCCAGTCGCCTGCCAAACCGAACTCTCGCCACATGCTCGAACATATTGAGCGCCTGAAATCCTGGCAAGCACTTGATCTGCCCGCAGGCATCGAGCGGCAGGTTCACCAGAACCGCCTGCTCAAAATCGCTCGTGAAGGTGGCCAGATGACGCCTGCTGATCTGGCAAAGTTCGAGGTGCAACGACGCTATGCCACGCTGGTAGCGCTGGCCATCGAAGGCATGGCCACCGTCACCGATGAAATCATCGACCTTCACGATCGCATCATCGGCAAGCTGTTCAACGCGGCCAAGAACAAGCATCAGCAGCAGTTCCAGGCTTCCGGCAAGGCGATCAACGACAAGGTGCGGATGTATGGGCGCATCGGTCAAGCGTTGATTGAGGCCAAGCAAAGCGGCAGCGATCCGTTCGCCGCCATCGAGGCCGTTATGCCCTGGGACACCTTCGCCGCCAGCGTCACCGAAGCGCAAACATTGGCGCGGCCTGCCGACTTTGATTTCCTGCACCACATCGGTGAAAGCTATGCCACGCTACGCCGCTACGCGCCGCAGTTCCTGGGCGTGCTCAAATTGCGGGCTGCGCCCGCCGCCAAGGGTGTGCTCGATGCCATCGACATGCTGCGCGGCATGAACAGCGACAGCGCGCGCAAGGTGCCCGCCGATGCGCCAACCGCATTCATCAAGCCGCGCTGGGCAAAGCTGGTTCTGACCGACGACGGCATCGACCGGCGTTACTACGAGTTATGCGCCCTGTCGGAGCTGAAGAACGCGCTGCGCTCCGGTGATGTCTGGGTGCAGGGTTCTCGCCAGTTCAAGGACTTCGACGAATACCTGGTGCCGGTCGAGAAGTTCGCCACTTTGAAGCTGGCCAGCGAATTGCCGCTGGCAGTGGCCACCGACTGCGACCAATACCTGCATGACCGGTTGGAATTGTTGGAGGCGCAACTCGCCACAGTCAACCGCATGGCTGCGGCCAACGACTTACCGGATGCCATCATCACCACCGCGT
Organism: Vibrio sp. 1580; assembly: GCF_033340055.1. Lineage (NCBI taxonomy): Bacteria > Pseudomonadati > Pseudomonadota > Gammaproteobacteria > Vibrionales > Vibrionaceae > Vibrio > Vibrio sp. 1580. The sequence continues at coordinate 1,403 of NZ_JAWOVT010000028.1, read as the reverse complement.
CAGGCCTGAAGATCACGCCGCTGGACGCGGCAGTACCAGACGCCGCGCAAGCCATGATCGACCAGACAGCTATGCTGCTGCCGCACCTCAAAATCACCGAGTTGCTGATGGAGGTCGATGAATGGACGGGCTTCACCCGCCACTTCACACACCTGAAGACCAGCGACACGGCCAAGGACAAAACCTTGCTGTTGACGACGATCCTGGCCGACGCGATCAACCTGGGTCTGACCAAAATGGCCGAGTCCTGCCCTGGCACCACCTACGCCAAGCTGTCTTGGCTGCAAGCCTGGCACATCCGCGATGAAACCTATTCGACGGCGCTGGCCGAGCTGGTGAATGCGCAGTTTCGGCAACCCTTCGCCGGCAACTGGGGTGACGGCACCACGTCATCGTCGGACGGCCAGAACTTCAGAACCGGCAGCAAAGCAGAAAGCACTGGTCATATCAACCCGAAGTATGGAAGCAGTCCAGGACGGACTTTCTACACCCATATCTCCGACCAGTACGCGCCCTTCAGTGCCAAGGTGGTCAACGTGGGCATTCGTGATTCAACTTACGTGCTTGATGGCCTGCTGTACCACGAGTCGGACTTGCGCATCGAGGAACACTACACCGACACGGCAGGCTTCACCGATCACGTGTTTGGCTTGATGCATTTGCTGGGATTTCGCTTCGCGCCGCGTATCCGTGACTTGGGCGAAACCAAGCTATTCATCCCCAAGGGCGATGCCGCCTATGACGCGCTCAAGCCGATGATTAGCAGCGACAGGCTGAACATCAAGCAAATACGCGCCCATTGGGATGAAATTCTGCGGCTGGCCACCTCCATCAAGCAAGGCACGGTAACGGCTTCGCTGATGCTGCGCAAACTCGGCAGCTACCCGCGCCAGAACGGCTTGGCCGTGGCGTTGCGCGAGCTGGGGCGCATCGAGCGCACGCTGTTCATTTTGGATTGGCTGCAAAGCGTGGAGCTGCGCCGCCGCGTCCATGCGGGGCTGAATAAGGGCGAGGCGCGCAACGCGCTGGCCAGGGCGGTCTTCTTCTACCGATTGGGTGAAATCCGCGACCGCAGTTTTGAGCAGCAGCGCTACCGGGCCAGCGGCCTCAATCTGGTGACGGCGGCCATCGTGTTGTGGAACACGGTATATCTGGAGCGTGCCACCAGTGCTTTGCGTGGCAACGGCACGGCGCTGGACGACACATTGTTGCAATATCTGTCGCCGCTGGGGTGGGAGCACATCAACCTGACCGGCGATTACCTATGGCGCAGCAGCGCCAAGGTCGGTGCGGGGAAGTTTAGGCCATTGCGACCGCTGCCACCGGCTTAGCGTGCTTTATTTAATGAGATGGTCACTCCCTCCTTCCCGGTACTATGCTGAGGACAGGCTTTCATTCGGAGA
>NZ_JAWOVT010000027.1:0-18076 GCF_033340055.1 Vibrio sp. 1580 | reverse complement strand
GTTCTTTTAGTTGTTGATTTCATAACACTCTCCAATTTTGGGGGTGGAAAGTGTCAACCTTATTTAGGACGGCACAACTGAACAGAAAAAGGCTTGGTGAAAACCAAGCCTTTTTTGTATCTACAAGAGGAGAAGAGTAAGACACGCCACCTAATAAAGCGGCGCAAACGAACTATTTCGCGCTTTCTTCTTCCATTTGTGCGTTATCCACAACGTGGTTTTCACCTAAATCGTTTGGTAGCACAAGGTTAAGAATAATTGCCACGATACCGCATAGGCTCACACCCTGTAGACTGAACTCACCAATACCGAAAGCCATACCACCAATACCAAACACAAGTGTTACGGCAACAATCACTAGGTTACGAGACTTATGCAAATCAACGTTATTCTTGATCAGTGTGTTGAGGCCTACCGTTGCGATGGAGCCGAACAGCAGAATCATGATGCCGCCCATGACAGGAACTGGAATCGTTTGAAGAACCGCACCTAGCTTACCTACCAATGCAAGTACGATTGCGGTGATTGCTGCCCAAGTCATGATCACAGGGTTAAATGCTTTGGTTAGCATTACCGCTCCTGTTACTTCACTGTAAGTGGTGTTTGGTGGAGCACCCACCATCGAAGCTGCGATAGTTGCCACCCCGTCACCTGCGATTGTGCGGTGAAGGCCTGGTTTTTTCAGGTAGTTTTTACCTGTAACGTTTGAGATAGCAAGCATGTCACCTACGTGCTCAACCGCAGGTGCGATAGCGACAGGAATCATGAACAAAATTGCGTTGATATTGAACTCTGGCGCGGTGAAGTTTGGCATGGCTAGCCAAGCCGCTTGCTCTACGGGAGTGAAATCAACCACCCCGTAGAATAGAGAAACAGAGTAACCAGCAAGAATACCACCAACAATAGGAACGAGCTTCAAAAAGCCTTTTGCAAAAACGCTGAGTACAATGGTTGTGAGCAGTGAGACCGCCGAGATAATGATCGCAGCATCACCATTAACTAGCTGTGCAGCTCCATCACCAGTTTTACCTACCGCCATGTTCACTGCTGTTGGGGCAAGGCCAAGGCCGATAACCATGATCACAGGGCCAACGACAACGGGCGGGAGAATTTTATGGATAAATCCAACACCGCGCACTTTGATCATAGCCCCTAGAGCCACATAAACTAAGCCCGCTGCCATCAAGCCGCCCATCGTTGCACCGATACCCCAAGTTTGGATACCGAACATAATAGGAGCAATAAACGCAAAAGAAGAGGCAAGGAAGATGGGAACAGAACGTTTAGTCATTAACTGGAAGAGGAGAGTACCGACACCGGCACCAAAGAGGGCTACGTTTGGATCAAGGCCAGTTAGGAGCGGCACAAGCACCAAAGCACCAAAAGCGACAAAGAGCATTTGAGCGCCTTGTAACGCGTTTTTCATAATAATTCCCTATTTTCAAGATACGCAGACAAATCCGGCGAATACTATCATCCTGCAATCGTTTGCAATGTTGCATAGATCAAACTTTCGATTGAATTTTTCTCATAAATAGCACTTTTGAGAGTTGCTTGCTTGCAAATTGTCCTCTTTTACGTGTCTTGCGTGAAGATGAAAAATAGACAGCCTAACTTGTTGAGATAGCTTAATAAGCAATGAGTTTATTATAAAAAATAGCACTGAAGCGCTGGTTGAGGCCCGAGTTAACAAAGCTGGTCATAATACAGACAATTTACTCAGTACTTACCTTGCTCAAGGTTTGATAGTTGCTTATTATTCGGGTTCTTGTTCAGAGGATTATAAAAACTATGCGCTATTTAGCTCTCTTACTGATAGGTTGGTTGTCCCTACCAGTATATGCATTAACTCAGGTGGATATCTATCGTGCCGAAGTGGTTATCGACAGTGAGCAGAACGACGGTGAGTCTTTGGCTCGTCAACAAGGTATGCAGGATGTGATTGTTCGAGCGACCGGTTCTCAATCCTCTTTAAGCAATCCAGTGATTAAAAAGGCACTTAGCTCAAGTGCGCGTTACATTTCTCAACTGAGCTATGGGCAGGTTGATGGAAAAGCGAGCCTAAAAATGTTGTTTAACAACGACCAAATCAGCTCTCTTTTAACACAAGCACAATTGCCATCTTGGTCGCCAAATCGTGCCAATATTTTAGTTTGGATGGTTGAAGAACAGGGTTACGATCGTAACATTGCGTGGGAGCATTCTGAATCTTCAAATGTTGCAGCACTTCGTAGCGCAGCGAAACTAAGAGGCCTACCAATCACTATCCCGGTTGGGGATTTTGATGATGTAACCGGTGTTAATGTCTCTGATCTTTGGGGCGGCTTTATTGAGCCAATTGGTCAAGCCAGCCAGCGCTATCCAGCTGACGCCGTTTTGGTTGTACGAGCTCAAGGTGAACAAATTCGTTGGACACTCTACGACCAGTCGCCAACGAGAATTGTAGAAGCGCAACGTTCTCCGCGTAGCGGGTCTGCATCAGGTGCTAATGCTATTGCAGAAATGGTGGATGGCATCGCAGACTACTATGCAAGTAAGAGTGCAGTTGTGGTTTCAGGAAAGTCTTCAAAAGCGCTAGCAGTGAAAGTCCTTAATGTAACCTCTGCCACGGACTTCTTCCGTTTAGAGAATGCGTTAAAACAACTTAATTCGGTTGCGGGTACAGAGATTAAGCGTGTTCAAGGGGACGAGTTAACGCTCAACATCCACCTTTTGGCATCACAACAAGCTTTTGAGAAAGAAGCTTCTTCTATTTCTCAATTAATGGTTTTTGAAGATCCTTTAGGTGAAGTTGATGCCCCAGCTTCAACTCAAGAAGAAGAGCCATTGGTTCAGAGTAATGAAGCAAAAGACGCCGCGACGCCAAAAGAAGCGCAGCCTGAAGTACCAGTAAATGTTGTGGCAGAAGCAAGTGACGAAACACAGCCAACTCAGCCGATGATTGTGGAGCCTGTCCGAGAACAGTATGACTTGATCTACGAGTGGCGCTCGGCATCGTAATCTCCTTGGTAGCGTTCCAGGCGCGAAACGCAAGGATCAAAGACCAATGTGGTAAGCATAAAAAAGAGTCGCAATAGCGACTCTTTTTGTTTTCTAAATTCGTATTCGAACCAATGATCAGTGATTGACTGCGATTGGCGTTATTTATTGAATTTCGCTTTTTCTTCTTTTTCTACTTGAGAGAGGCGTTTCAACTTAAGACCTAGCTCTTTGCCTCTCGCTCTAGCAAACAAAATATTGCCAGCGAAACCGAGTGAAGTCAGTATCAGTTCCACTGCCGCAAGCCAGCGTTCACCCCCATCCACATAGAGGATGGTCAGCGCATGCAAGAAATACAGCATAAGAACAAAGTTAGCCCAAGCATGAGTGTAAGGCTTACCAGCTAAAATACCAGGCAACGGAAGTAGTAGCGGAATACACCAAGCAATAGCAAGTGTTGTGCTGCTGAGGTGAGGGTGAGGGGATAACGCAAGCTGCCAAATAGCGACCCAGGCTAATAAGGCTAAGTTGCCAAATAAAGCCAGGTAACGATAGGTTTTAGCCTGTGTACCGAGTGGTGTTTGGTCTAAAGAGTCAGACATCGATTAACTATCCTTGATTTTACTAACAGACTTTTAGTTTTAACGCTGCAGTTGCCAGCCTTTTGCCTAATTGTTGTGCCAGGCGAATCTCTTCACTGCTCAGGGTCGCCTCATGGCCTACACTGCTGGCGCCATACGGAGTGCCTCCGGACTGCGTAGTGTGTAACTCTGGCTCGGAATAAGGAATGCCCAAAACCATCATCCCGTGATGCAATAAAGGGGTCATCATGCTTTGTAACGTTGTTTCTTGACCACCATGCATCGAGGACGAAGAGGTAAAGACACAAGCAGGCTTATCGATTAAGTCACCACTGACCCATAAAGATGTAGTCTGATCCCAGAAGTGCTTTAAAGGCGCAGCCATGTTGCCAAACCAGACGGGGCTGCCAAACGCTAGACCGTCGCACGTTTTCAGTTCCTCTAGAGTAACAATTGGATCAGAAGGGGAGTGTGAGTGAGGTGACAATTCTTCAACTGTACGCAAAATTGCTTGGCATTGAGGAGTCGATTCGACTCCTCTTGCTATTTGTCTTGCCAGTTGTTTTGTCGAGCCATGACGGCTGAAATACAAAATAAGGATCTGGCAATCCATTTATAAAATATCCAACACTTGCTCTGGTGGGCGACCAATTTTTGCTTTGCCGTTAGCAACGACTACCGGACGCTCAAACAACTTTGGATTTTTCGCCATTGCTTCGAATAATTGCTCATCGCTGACGGAGTCTTCGCCTAAGCCAAGCTCTTTATATTCACTTTCTTTAGTGCGCATCATTTCACGTACAGATGAAAAGCCAAGCTGGGCGTACAGCGCTTTTAGTTCATCCACGTTAAGTGGTGTGTCTAGGTATTTGACGACTTCCGGTGTAACACCATTTTGCTCAAGCAGTTCAAGTGTTTGACGGCTCTTTGAGCAACGAGGGTTGTGATAAATCACGACTGACATGGTTTTCTCCATTTCGTTATTGTAATGCCATGAATCGATCTCTTTGGATCATGAGTTGGTCGATACGGGCATCGTATCGTGCTTGCTCTAAGCTGCCCAACTTGGCCATTTTACTTGCTTCACTATAATATTGAATCGCTTTATTCCAATTTGCTCGCAATGCCAAAATTTCTGCTCGAGCAGCCAACTCTTCATCGCTACGCCCCAGCGCGTGGTAGCTCTTCGATATTAGGTGCCAGCCATTTGTATCTTCAGGATAGTCATGAGTGTATCTTTGAAGAACTCGCGTGGCTTGATCGTTTTTATTGTCCTCAAGTAGCGCATTGGCGTAGTTAATGGTCAATACTTTATTTTGAGGGTTACGAGATAACGCTTTGCGGAGCATCTCGGTTGCTTTTTCTGGCTGCTTCTTCTCGATGTATAAATCCGTCATAGCGTCCAAGTAAAACGGGTTACTTGGGTCTTGTTCCAGTAACTTTTTCAAAATTGGTTCCGCTTGAGATAAGCGTTTATTGTCTAAATGCACGAGAGCTCGACCATAATCAAAAGCAGGTGTAATGTCCGCAGAGGCTTTCTTTTGGGTTCTCTCAAACCAGCTCAGGGCGGCTTGTCCATCAATGCCAGCGTAACGAGCCACAATGCGCGCGCGAGCTAGATGATAGTCTATTGAAGGCACAACACGCATTGGAGGATAGGTTCTTGCTCGCGCACGGCTATCGGTAATTCGATCTTCAGGCAAAGGGTGAGTCAGGAGCATTGGTGGCGGTTTACTCGCATAACGATACTCATCAGCAAGACGGCCAAAAAACCTTGGCATTGCTTGAACATCAAAGCCGGCTTTTGCTAGTGTCGAAATACCAAAGCGATCCGCTTCTTTTTCGTTTGCACGAGTGTAGTTGATTTGACTTTGCATGTTGCCCGCGGTTGCTGCTGTAATTGCAGCCATCCCCGCTTCGGGTGAGGCAATTGAAAGTAGTAGTGCCCCCGCAAGTGCGGCTAATGTGGCCGGAGAGCGACGCGCTTGTTCTTCCATACTCCGAGCAAGGTGACGTTGTGTGACGTGCGCTATCTCGTGAGCGACAACAGAGGCCAGCTCACTTTCTGAACGAGCATGAAGAAACAACCCAGAATGCAGCGCTACATAGCCACCAAAAAACGCGAATGCGTTGATATTACGGTCGCGAATCATAAAGAAGTGGAACGGCGTTTTTACATCATTCGCATTGGCCACTAATTTGTGCCCAAGAGAGTCAATATATTCATTGATGACAGGGTCATTAACGATAGGTTTACTGGCTCTGAGCATACGCATATAGGCGTCGCCATAAATCAACTCTTGGTCTATTGAAAGCGTGCCACCAGCAGCTGTGCCAATGTCTGGCAAATCAATGCTATTGGCATAAGTTGTCGGCGAACTGATGGCAGCAGCAAGACATAAGCAAACTAGCGAGCGAGTGCGTTTTAACATACGTTTACAAGGTTCTCCAAAATACATAAGCATGTGGTTACAGGTCGAGAGCCTATTAACAGCGCCACATACGTTTTGGTTATCCGTGAGGATATAAGCTAACAGTAAGACCGGAAATAAATGAATTGGTTTCGTAAATTATTTTATATCCGAGCTATTTCAGCATGTGGTTAAATCATGTCAGAAGTGCTAGCACCAGCTCAAAAAGCCGTTACAATACAACCCTATCATAAGTGCAGAGCAATACAATGGAATCCATGTTACTTGATTTGCGTGAGCAACGTTGTCCTATGGCACTGTTACTTGCAAAGCGTCATGCTGCTGAGGTCTTTCAAGGAGAAGCAAAGCAGTATCATCAACTTGTCATTCAAGTGGTGGACAACAGCTCTAAACGAGACATTGTGAACTATCTTAGTGCCCAAGGGTACTCGGTTGATTGCCAATCTACATCAGAGCACTACACATTGACTGTCTTCAATAAGGAATCCGCATAAGATGTTTGAAATGGTTAGTCGTTGGTATAAACGACGTTTCTCTGACCCTCACGCAGTAAGTCTCGTCGCGATCTTGCTGTTTGGCTTTATCACCATTTACTTCTTTGGACACTTGATTGCGCCATTACTTGTCGCGATCGTTTTGGCTTATCTACTTGAATGGCCAGTTGTCAAAATGTGTCGTATAGGCGTGCCGCGCACCTTGTCGGTTATTATCGTTATCTTGGTCTTTGTCGGGTTGATGTTAATTGCGTTGTTTGGCTTGGTTCCGACGATTTGGACTCAGGTCGGTAATCTAATTAACGATATTCCGAACATGTACAACGGGCTACAAAAGTTTATTGTCACATTGCCAGAGCGCCATCCTGAACTAGCCAATTTAGAAATAGTAGAAACCGTGGTGACGAACGCCAAAAACCAAGCACTGGGGCTGGGTGAAAGTGTCGTCAAAGGGTCGCTTGCTTCATTAGTTAGCATTGCAACGCTAGCGGTATATTTGATCTTAGTGCCACTCCTTATCTTCTTTTTGCTTAAAGACAAAGAAGAAATGCTGCGAATCGCAAGCGGTATTCTGCCGAAAAACCGTAAATTGGCGAATAAAGTTTGGCATGAAATGAACGAGCAGATATCAAATTACATTCGCGGTAAAGTGTTAGAGATTTTAATCGTGGGCGGTGTGAGCTACGTGACTTTTGCCCTTTTAGATCTTCGTTACTCGGCGTTGCTTGCCGTAGCCGTTGGTCTGTCGGTTTTGATTCCTTATATCGGTGCGGCGGCTGTTACTGTACCTGTTGCTATCGTTGGTTTGTTCCAATGGGGTTTAACGCCTCCGTTTTATTGGTTGTTGCTTGCTTACGGTATTATCCAGGCGCTGGATGGTAATGTGTTGGTTCCTGTTCTGTTTTCCGAGGCAGTAAACTTACACCCAGTTGCTATCATTGTGGCTGTATTAGTCTTTGGTGGGCTGTGGGGTTTTTGGGGGGTGTTCTTCGCCATTCCTTTAGCGACATTAGTCAAAGCCGTATGGCATGCATTACCAAGCACGGAAGAAAACGAACCTGTCGAACAAGAGTAGTTGTTACCAAAGGTACGATGGTTAAAAGAAAGCCCAGCAGTTTGCTGGGCTTTTTGTTTGTAGAAAAACAATAGCGTTTAAGCGTTTTCGTTTAAGTAGTTTAATACGACTTCGTGGTGATCTTTGGTTTTGAACTTGTTGAACACATGTTCGATCACGCCTTCTTCATTGATCAGAAAGCTAATGCGGTGAAGACCGTCGTATACTTTGCCCATGAATTTCTTTTCGCCCCAAACGCCGAACTGGTCAGCAACGGCATGGTCTTCATCAGAAAGCAGAGTGAAGTTTAAATCATCGCGCTCGATGAACTTGCCTAGACGCTTTACAGGGTCGATGCTTACGCCGAGTACCACCACGTTATGTGCATCGAGTTCAGCTTTGATGTCACGAAGGCCTTTTGCTTGTGTAGTACAACCCGGCGTCATCGCCTTAGGGTAAAAGTAGAAAAGTACTTTCTTGCCTTTAAAGTCTTCAAGAGAAACGGTATTTCCGTCTTGGTCGAGCAAAGAGAAGGCTGGCGCTGGCGAGCCTGCTGTCAGCGTATTCATTTTGATTTCCTTTACTTTATAGTGTGTTTTTAATGAAATTCAGAGAACCTTGTACGTTGAGCGACTTACAAAGTTCATCGAAGTCTTCTTGTAACTGCATCAAATTAAAATCCGCGCTTACAGATGCAGTAATCGCAATGTGAAACTGGTCAGAATCGAGTTGAATTTTCGACTTGCTGATGGTTTGCGCGCTAAGAGAGTCTAAACCAATCTGCTGATCAGCGAAGAACTTAGTAAATTTTTCAGTTAACCCAGGGCGGTCTTCAGACTCAATAAACACTTCCATGGTGTAGCTGTTATCGAGCAGTTCGTGCGCCGCTGTGCGTTTCATGATCGTAATAAGGTCATGTTCTTGGCCAAGCAGGGGCAATTGTGTTTCAACTCGAGTCACGCTGCTGGCGTTCCCAGTCAGGAGCATGATCAGCGTAAATTCGCTGCCAAAGATAGCGATACGGCTATCGACTATGTTACAACCAGCTTGAGTAACGAGCTGTACGACTTGGTTACAAATGCCTGGACGGTCCGTTCCAACTGCTGTAAGTACCAGATGTTGCTTCATAAATGAGCTTCTTGTCCTTTCTTCAATAGAGAGATGTTAGCACAGATATTGCGAAGAAATATCGAGCCAGTTCTTTTTTAGTCCATAAAAAAGCAGTCGGAGCTTGAGGGGAGTGGTGGGAAATAAACAGTAAATGCAGGCTATAGGATAAACAAAACGTTTGCATGATGTGCTTGCCTATTGTCTGGCCGTTTTATTCACTTAGATCTGACTTGGCTAACAAGACCAAAGAGTATATTTTCCTTGCTTGTGCTCTTCAGTATTTTCCAAATCACTGATAGATTCTAAAGTCACTCGAAAGCCCAACACGATTATCAATATTGCCGTTAATCAAACCAAATAGAGCAATTAAGTTGCTAGACCTCTAACAACTGATAATTATTCATTCATTTGTACTTTGTAAGCGAGTTTACGCTCTTGTGTTTTTCAATCGCATTACAGTACCATGCAGAAAGAGTTAAATGAGGGAGATAAACATGTTTTCAGGAAGTATCGTAGCGCTGATTACGCCATTCAAAGCAGATGGCGAAGTAGACTTTGACGGTCTGCAAAAGCTAGTAGAGTACCACGTTGAAGCGGGTACAGACGGTATTGTGGCAGTAGGCACAACAGGTGAGTCAGCGACACTGACCATTGAAGAGCATGTGAAGGTCGTTAATAAAACTGTTGAGTTTGCCGACGGTCGCATCCCTGTGATTGCTGGCACGGGTGCAAATGCAACCCATGAGGCAGTAACATTTAGCAAATTACTGGCTGATTCTGGTATTGCTGGCTTCCTGAGTGTGACACCGTATTACAACAAACCAACTCAAGAGGGTTTGTTTTTACATTACAAGGCAATTGCCGAAGCGAGTGACGTGCCTCTAATTTTGTACAACGTACCAGGCCGTACTGCTGTTGATATGCAGCCAGAAACAGTGGCACGCTTGTCAAAGCTTGATAATATCGTGGCTCTAAAAGATGCAACGGGCGATTTGGAACGAATTGCAATTCATCGTGAACTTTGTGGCGAAGATTTTATCTTACTAAGTGGCGATGATGCGACAGGGCTGGATTTTGTGAAACTTGGCGGCAATGGTGTTATCTCGGTAACGAACAATATTGCAGCTAAAGACATGGCAGACATGTTCCATTTGGCAAGTGAAGGTAAGTACGAAGAAGCAGAAGCGATTAACCAACGCTTGATGACTCTACACAAAAACCTTTTCATCGAAGCAAGCCCTATCCCAGTAAAATGGGCAGCGCAAAAGCTTGGTTTGATTGAAGAAGGTGGTTTGCGTCTTCCTTTAACTACGCTTTCTGAAAAATCGCAGCCGATCGTCGAGCAGGCGCTAACAGACGCCCATATTTATTAAGATTGAGCTATTAAGATTGAGTTACTAGGATTGAAGTTCATACTGGGGGCCAAAGCGCCCTCGGTGTTTTAGGAGTATAGATGAAGCTTTCAAGCCAGTTAGTGTTAAGTTCATTAGCTGTATTCGTATTGACTGCCTGTTCAGGTGGTGCCAATCAACGTCGTCAAGCAAAAGATGACTTCGAGTATTTGAACTCCCCAAATTTGGGTGAGTGGAATGTCCCACAGGGTGCACAGCCTCAGTTTTACCCTAACTACGAGATCCCTCAGGGTAACTACGCTGGTGGTGTAGGTAAAGATGTCGACATTCGTCCACCTCAACAAGTCCTAGAGCTTATTCCCGGTGCACGTCTAGACCGCAGTAGTGATGGTGAAGTGACACTTTGGCTACTTCGTAAAGATGAACTAGATAAAGTTTGGCAAACGGTGCAAAACATGGTCGCGGCCAACGAGATTCCAGTTGAAAGCCAAACAGACTCTCGCATCGAGACAGGATGGGTGACTTGGGATTCGCCAGATGAAGAGCTAGAAATTGGCAGCCGATATGAAATCGTACGCGCTGAAGCAAATGGTCGACACGGCTTTAAGGTGAGCCTTATTGACTGGCGTGAAGGCAATCAAGTGAAAGAAGTAACGGCGACCAACCGTGAGCGCTACAATGTGTTCATGACGAACTTGGTCACCGCTCGCTACGATCAAGAAGTGCGTGAAGAAGCACAGCGTAAAGCGCAAGAGTTGGTTAAACAGATCCCAATCACAATGGGTAAAGACCGCAGCGGACTTCCTGTGATTATCGCGCGTGCGCAATACAACATGCTTTGGCAACGTCTGCCTAATATTCTACCTAAGATGGGCTTTAAGATTGAAGAGCGTAGCCAGTCTCAGGGCACAATCACTGCGAAATATGCATCTCCGGATGATGAATTCTGGAACGATATCGGCGTTAAACCAGTGGAGTTAGCCGCTGGTAAGTACACATTCTTACTTGGTGATTTAGGCAACCGTACGTCTATCAATATCACCGACTCCTCTGGCAAGCCAGTAGAAGAAGAGTTTTTGAAATCACTAGCGCCTGTATTGGCTGCAACAGTGAAGCAGTAAACAAAGCGAGCTTAACGCGGCGTGTTTACTTAATGATAGAAAAGGGACCTAGTGGTCCCTTTTTTGATGTTTAGATTAAATGTGTCGAGATGAAGCTGGTGAGTAACTAACGAGGCTCGTTTTTGTTTTTATCTTCTTCAGCGTAGCGCTGTTTATCCAATGTGTTCAGCTTATCTAAATCGTTCTTACGGCTTTTATCCATCTGACCAAACTTCATTTTTGCGGTATATTTGAGTGCGGCAATATTACCAATGACCACGCTCAACACTACAATAATAATGACCCAAGGATTGGTTAGTATTTCTATCATAGAGCCTCCGGCGGCGTGATATTGTGAATAAATTTGGCAACGACGTTATCCAAATTATTCAGTATGACGTCAATCCCTGCAATGTTGTCGGTCTGATTTTGTTTAATCAACTGGCTTCTGAGTACATCAAGCGTCAACTGCTCGAGGCATTGCTGCCCGACAGCGCGGTGACTAATGTGCCAAGGCTCAATCGAAACGCCACCTAAATCATGCTGATAAGGGAAGAAGAAACCGAACCGACCAAGGTTGGCTTTTAACCATTGGTAGAACGCTTGTTGGTGGCCTTCAAGATACTCCCAAGGTTCCAACTTGAGTTTGGTGTCAGCAGGCAATAAATTGCGCGCATAGACATCAAAATCACAACCCCAATGATGACGACTTCCTCCGGGCAATGCTGACCAGCGCAAAATGGCCATCAATTTCTCTTCGTCATTTAACTCTGCTTTATTCAAAGGGCGGGAGTTTATGTCGAGAATTGGCAACTCACCAGAAAACTTCCCGTTCCAGATGGCTTTTTGGCGATTAAAGTCACGAAAACCACTGGCGATTTCCATTTTGAAACCTGCTTCGGTTGCGGCATTAATCATCTTCAATAAGTCATTGACTACTTTAGGGTGAAGCATAAATGCCTTTTGCCCCACTAGTGTGGATTGAAGATGGGAATCAGTGATTCCGGTGAGTTGCTCTGGTGTCATTGTGTTCTCGCTGATTACTTCGCCAATAGGTGTTTCAACGTGTTTTCGTACATGTCCGTCAACTTTTCAAGATCGTCGACTTTCACACACTCGTTCACTTTATGAATCGTAGCGTTAACAGGGCCTAACTCTACGACTTGACCTCCCATTCGAGCAATAAAACGACCATCAGAAGTACCGCCAGTTGTAAGTAGCGCTGGCTTCGTATCATTGACTTCGGCCACAGCAGCTACAACTGCGTCTAGCAGTGCGCCCGTATCGGTCAGGAATGGGTCACCGTTGAATGTCCATTTTAGGTCGTAGTCCAGCTCATGCTTGTCCAATGTTTCGGTAACACGCTGAACAATTGCGTCATTGTTAAGCTCAGTACTAAAACGTAGGTTGAACTGAACATGGAACTCGCCAGGAATAACATTAGACGCACCAGTGCCAGCCGATACATTCGGGATCTGGAAACTAGTCGGTGGGAAGTAATCATTCCCTTTGTCCCATTCTGTCGTCGCGAGTTCATGAATCGCGAGTAGAGACTCGTGCACTGGATTGCTGGCTAGGTGAGGGTAGGCCACGTGACCTTGTGTTCCTTTTACCGTTAAATCACCAGTGATGGATCCACGGCGTCCATTTTTCACTACATCGCCAACCACGTCGGTGCTGGATGGTTCACCAACAATACACATATCGATGTTCTCACCACGTTCCATCAACGTTTCTACAACGCGAACGGTACCATTGATAAATGGTCCTTCTTCATCTGACGTAATCAAAAAGCCAATTGAGCCTTTGTGGTCTGGGTTTTCGGCGATAAAGCGTTCAACTGCAACAACCATAGCGGCGAGTGACCCTTTCATGTCAGCTGCGCCTCGGCCATGCAAGTAACCATCAATAATGGTCGGTTCAAACGGATGTGTATTCCAGTGTTCCAATTTGCCAGCTGGTACCACATCGGTGTGGCCAGCAAACGCAAATAGCGGCGCTTCTGAACCACGTCGAGCCCAGAAGTTCGTGGTGTCTTCAAATACCATCACTTCAATTTCAAACCCGAGTGCTTTTAAGCGCTCGATCATCAAATCCTGACAACCTGCGTCTTCCGGCGTTACGGACTGTCTACTGATCAGATCTTTAGCAAGTGCCAATACTGGACTGTCTGTCATCCTTGAGTATTCCTTTATTTAAGAGTTGAAAATGCTAGCGTATTGATCAGCTTTAAAACCGATATGAAGTTGATCATTCACTTTTAAAATTGGGCGTTTAATCATCGCAGGGTTTTCTACCAAAAGAGCGATGGCGTTTTCCTCGTTAAGTGTGTCTTTCTGCTCTTGCGCTAATTGGCGGTAGGTTGTGCCACGTTTATTGAGCACCTGTTCCCAACCTAAAGCGCGACAAAATTCACTTACCATTTCTGCATCAATGCCTTGCTTACGGTAGTCATGGAAGTCGTAAGCAATATCCTCGGCTTCTAACCATTTCTTGGCTTTTTTGATCGTATCGCAGTTGGGAATACCAAACATGGTAATCGACATAGTGTTTCCTTTTTCTTTGTTCTATTTTTCACTGGCGCGGTTAAGACGCACTTAAGTGATTTGGGCTGTTAAAGCATCCTATCAAGAAGCAATCAAACTGACAAAATGCGGTGGAAAATATTTTCAGATAGATTGAGATAACTAATGTCACATAACTTATTTACGATGAATGCGCTATAAATCGAATAAAAATTCGTCTAAATCAAATGGAAAAGTCGAGTTATTGATCAAACGCAACACCTCGCTGAGCAAAAACGAAATAATGAATCAGCACAATTTTAGGAGGTGTCAATGGAATTGAGTCCTGTTTTTGCAAGGCGGCTATATTTGGCCTTGTTGGTGGAAAACCTAGAAAGGCCGAATG
The DNA here is from genome assembly GCF_033340055.1 of Vibrio sp. 1580. NCBI lineage: Bacteria > Pseudomonadati > Pseudomonadota > Gammaproteobacteria > Vibrionales > Vibrionaceae > Vibrio > Vibrio sp. 1580. Next base: position 4,064 of record NZ_JAWOVT010000027.1, on the reverse strand, counting down.
TGCCAAAGTTGATCGAAAAAACGGGGTGGCCTCGTCGTACTATTCAAGATGTACTCAAGGCGTTACCTGGGATCGGCATTGAACTCATATTCGTTCAAGATGGCCGACGTCATAATGACGGCTATTATCAACTTTCAGATTGGGGGCCTTTTGATAGCCAATGGGTTCTAGAGCGGGAGAGAGATATCGCTAGCAGTCTTGGATTTCGTGCATAAGCCAGCAATTGCTGGCTTTTTTCATATTCAGGCCTCATCCATTGCAGCGGTAGGCGGAACCCAGCACGCTAAATGAAGTGATAAAATCTTGTGGGGAAACCATAAAAACGGTGTCCGCATCGATAGCCGCTGCATTGTTTTTTAAATCGTTCATCGCGCCTTGCATCATCGCGTCATTAGTCATGAAAATGTAGTTATACCAATGGCCTTCACTTCCGGTGACTTCGCCTTTGTATTCGCATCGCTCAGGGTCGAATTGCGCGTCAATGCGAATATGAACATTTTGACTTTGAGCATGAGTAAGGTGAGATGGCATCGTGCAACCCGTTAGAAGCACGACAAAAAGTCCAAGTAACAGGCGTTTCATTAGCTATTTCCCCAATACTATGTAAGCAGCAAAGCCAATCCAGCTCAGGACAAGTAGTGTCCAAGGCAGTTTGCTTGATGAATGGTTTGGCGCATCGTCGGTGATATTGTCTTGTTCGATAATCTCTTCATGCTGACGTTGCTTTTCACGTTGCTGTTTTTTCTTCGCTTTATCGGCTTGGCGGTTGCGCTCTTTTTGTTGTTTCTTATATTGCGCGATGCCTTTTTCGATACCTTGAGCGATGAGCTTGGTTTGCTCTTTGGTTTGGCCGGGCTTTTGCGTGGATTTAGCAATTCTCATCGCTTCGGCTTGTGTTTCTTGAGAAGGCACAGGGGTGGCAGGAGTTCTTTTTTTCATGTTTCTCATCAACGTCGCTGTAAATCTTTGTTTAGTTTACCTGTGTAAGGTGCTGAAATGAACTTCAGTTCTCATCTTTGTTGGCTTGCAACTCTGAAACGATAGGTTAAAGTGACGTTTTTATCACATAAAGAAGAAGATGTTGTGCGCTATTCGTTTGACCAATATGACGCTCATGGATTTTTAAAGGCGCCGATCATTTTATGGGTGGGATGGATGTTTCTTGTGCGTTCATGGATGGTGTTTGCCATGGCTGGTGTAAGTCGTGATAGTGGCAGCAAGCTACTCGCTATTGTTTACCCAGATTCAAGTACGTTGTATTTAGGTTTGGCGATGGGCATTCCAAGTTTGCTTCTTATGTGGTTAATGGGGCTTCGTCATCCCGACAGAGGATGGGTAAACAGAATTACTCGCTATGGTCGCGAGATCACTTTGATCTTGTGCGGTATTCAACTTGCTCAGACCATGTATCATGTGTACCTAGAACATGGAGTGTTTAATTGGGCAAACGCCCTTACCATTACCTTATTAGCTTGGTTTATGATCTATCTTCTAAATGGAAGATGGGTAAAAGACTGTTTTCATGTGCCACAATTGGCGCACGATGAACAGCAGCATTCAAAGAATTAAAAACAATAACTTCCCACTCTGGGGCAAAGTAATAGAGGAAACCTCAATGTCACAAGCTCAAACGGCGATCGTGCCAGAAGCCGGGCCATTTGCACTGTACACTCAACTCAAAGTGAACCAAAACCGTGAAAACGTATTAGAAAAACTGAAAGCACTGCCAAAGTTGGTGGAAGAGTTAAACATTACCCAGCCAGGTGCTGCGCTGACGCTTTCTATCGCATTCACAAAATCGTTTTGGGAACACCTTAATGTAGACGCGCCAGAAGAGCTTATTGATTTTACTCAACTTGGCGAAGGTGACATCGTTGCTCCTGCAACAGACGTAGATGTGCTTATTCACTGTCACTCGACTCGTCACGACTTGCATTTTTACGTGTTGCGTAAGTTCCTAGAAGAGACGGCACAAGATGTCACCATTGTGGACGAAACATATGGGTACCGTTACCTTGATGCTCGTGATATGACAGACTTCATTGATGGCACAGAAAACCCGAAAGGGGAGGCTCGCGCTGATGTGGCTCTAGTAAAAGAGGGCCCATTTGCTGGAGGCAGTTATGTTATGGCTCAGCGCTTTGAACATAACCTTGCCGCTTGGAATCGATTGAATGTCAAAGCGCAAGAAAAAGTGATTGGTCGTACCAAGCTAGACTCTATCGAGCTAGAAGACGTTCCTGCTGCATCACACGTTGGTCGAGTTGATATCAAAGAAGAAGGTAAAGGTTTGAAGATTGTTCGCCACAGCTTACCATACGGGACGGTGACAGGGCCTCATGGCCTGCTGTTTATTTCTTACTGCAATACACTTCATAACATTAAAGTGATGCTAGAAAGTATGTACGGCGTGACAGATGGTAAAACAGACCAAATGCTTCGTTTCACAACAGCGGTAACTGGTGCGTACTTCTTCGCGCCTTCGCAAGAAATGCTCGCAGAGCTAGCCATCAAGTAAGTTGTCAGACTTTATTTCTTAAGCCCTCCAATGGAGGGCTTTTGTTTTCTATTTCTATTCCAATCTCTTTTCAAAAAACACTAAACTTTTCTGTTACTTGGTCGATAAGTACTCAAAGCCTTAATTTTAGGACTCTTTATTCGTGGCGATCACCGTTAATACCAATGTTGCAGCACTTGTCGCACAGCGTCACTTGACCAGTGCAACGGATATGCTGAATCAATCCATGGAGCGTTTGTCTTCAGGGAAGCGTATTAATAGCGCAAAGGATGACGCTGCGGGTCTGCAAATTTCCAACCGCTTGCAATCACAAATGCGTGGTTTAGATGTTGCGGTTCGCAACGCGAATGACGGCATTTCCATCATGCAAACTGCGGAAGGCGCGATGAATGAGGTGACCAATATCATGCAACGTATGCGTGATTTGTCGCTACAGTCAGCCAATGGTTCAAACAGCAAAGCGGAGCGCACTGCACTGCAAGAAGAAGTCTCTGCTTTAAATGATGAGTTAAGTCGTATTGCAGAAACCACATCTTTTGGTGGACGTAAATTGCTGAACGGCACATTCGGTACATCGTCTTTTCAAATCGGTGCAACGGCTGGTGAAGCGGTACAAATTGGCCTGCGGACCATGCAGCCGGAATCTTTAGGTAGCTTTTCAATGAGTTCATATCAAAGAGTCAGTTCAGATTGGACGGTTCAAAACGGAAATAATGAAATTGTTATCAGCTACCGTGATAACAATTTTGAAGAGCAGGAGATCCGTATTGAAGCTAAAGCTGGCGACGATATAGAAGAACTCGCGACTTACATTAACGGGCAGACCGATAAAGTGAAAGCGTCTGTTAATGAAGAGGGGCAACTGCAGTTACTCATGTCCCACAAGGACGCCATAAAATACCCTGGACCAACCTTCAGTGGTGGCCTGGCTGATGAGTTAGAACTTGGCAAGTATGTCACCGTAAATAGAACGGTAGATAGTATTGATATTAGCACGGTCGGTGGCGCTCAGATGGCGGTCGGCATTTTAGATGATGCTTTGAAAACGGTAGATGGCAGTCGTGCGGAGTTAGGCGCGTATCAAAACCGCTTTAATCACGCGATCAATAATCTCGATAACATCCACGAAAACTTAGCCGCTTCCAACAGTCGTATCCAAGACACTGACTATGCCAAAGAAACTACGCAAATGGTGAAGCAACAGATTTTACAACAGGTCAGTATTTCTATTCTGGCGCAAGCAAAACAAGCGCCAAACCTAGCATTGACCTTGCTTGGCTGATGAACGGCCTTGCCCTAATTTAACGCAAAACCTGCCTGTATCGACAATTCGAAAAGAAGCTTTAGCGAAAAATGAAAGTTTTTTTGCTTTTTTATCCGCTTTGTCACGATTACCCCTCCAAACGAATTATTTTCAAAAAAATCTAAAATTTTCTCTAAAGAAAACAGGGTATGCGCCGTTAATAAAAGTAACTTTGAGAGAACTACTTGGTTTTCCGAGACGTCGGAAACCGCTACACCGGAAAATCAATTGGAGAAATCACCA
>NZ_JAWOVT010000026.1:0-30788 GCF_033340055.1 Vibrio sp. 1580 | reverse complement strand
GTCTACGTTTCGCGATCCGTGAAGGTGGCCGTACAGTAGGTGCTGGTGTTGTTGCTAAGATCTTCGACTAATTCATAGCGAATTAGCGATGCTTTCGGAAAATCTTGAATTAGATTTGACGAACCAGTAGCAAAAAGGGCATCATTTGATGCCCTTTTTCTGCACTCAACATTATTTTTGCTGTTTTCTTGTTCAGAAGTGGGTTGGGCGCAGAGCAAGATTAAGCAAAGAGGCTTAATCTTAAGAAGAGTACGCTGATTTTTTCAGCGATATGGAGTTTGCCCTGCAACAGCGGGGTTGTTGTCGTCTATATTAAGACTTGTAACAGGTTGGTTTTATGAAAGCAAATAATGCTGAAACTCCTGATAGCTCAAACGCAGCAGATACGTTTAAGTGGGTAGCCGCTTTCGTATTGGCAGCTGCCGCTGTTGTGGGTAATTACCTGTATGGTGAAATGTCTGTAGTGGTTCGTGCTGCAGGCGTTGTTGTTCTTATTGCAGCTGCCTTAGGCGTTGCAGCAACAACGACTAAAGGTAAAGCAGCGATCAGTTTTGCAAAAGAATCTCGTATGGAAGTACGTAAAGTTGTTTGGCCTACTCGCCAAGAAACCATGCAAACAACACTGATCGTTTTAGCTGTAAGTATTGTAATGGCTCTAGTGCTATGGGGTATTGACGGAATTATGGTTCGTCTAGTAGCTCTAGCAACTGGGGTATAGAGGGTTTTTATTCATGAGTGAAGCTCCAAAAAAACGCTGGTATGTGGTTCAAGCCTTCTCTGGATTTGAAGGTCGTGTAGCTCAATCTCTGCGCGAGCATATCAAAATGCACGGCATGGAAGAGCTATTCGGTGAAGTACTGGTTCCTACTGAAGAAGTAGTGGAAATGCGCGCGGGTCAGCGTCGCAAATCTGAGCGTAAGTTCTTCCCAGGTTACGTCCTTGTTCAGATGATTATGAACGATGAATCATGGCACCTAGTACGCAGTGTGCCGCGTGTCATGGGCTTCATTGGTGGTACCTCAGACCGTCCGGCACCTATCACGGATAAAGAGGCTGACGCGATTCTTAATCGTCTTGAGAAAGCGAGTGAAGCGCCTCGTCCGCGTACAATGTACGAAGCGGGTGAAGTGGTACGTGTTAACGAAGGTCCATTTGCTGACTTCAACGGTACTGTTGAAGAAGTGGATTACGAGAAGAGCCGCCTGAAAGTGTCTGTATCGATCTTTGGTCGTGCGACACCAGTTGAGCTTGAATTTGGTCAGGTTGAAAAGCTGGACTAAGACTCTTCGTCAAAGAGTATAAAAAATCACCTTTTTAGGGTTGTATAAGGCGCGGATTATGACTATAATTTCGCGCCTTTTTACTTCAAGTGAAGTAAAAAGTTTCTTACACAAACGGGGAGCTGATCCGCGATTAGCGTTTGTACCCAAACTTAGGAATTATCATGGCTAAGAAAGTTGAAGCTTACATCAAGCTACAAGTTGCTGCTGGTATGGCTAACCCTAGTCCACCAGTAGGTCCTGCACTAGGTCAACACGGTGTGAACATCATGGAATTCTGTAAAGCGTTCAACGCAAAAACAGAATCTATTGAGAAAGGTCTACCAACTCCAGTAGTTATCACAGTATACAGCGACCGTTCTTTCACGTTCGTAACTAAGACTCCACCTGCTGCTGTTCTTCTTAAGAAAGCTGCTGGCGTTAAGTCTGGTTCAGGTCGTCCAAACACTGAAAAAGTTGGTACTGTAACTGACGCTCAAATCCAAGAAATCGCAGAAACTAAAGCTGCTGATATGACTGGTGCTGACATCGAAGCGATGAAGCGTTCTATCGCTGGTACTGCTCGTTCAATGGGCCTAGTGGTAGAGGGTTAATAAGATGGCAAAACTAACTAAGCGCATGCGCGTAATCCGCGAAAAAGTTGACGTAACTAAAGAATACGAAATCAACGAAGCTGTTGCTCTTCTTCAAGAACTAGCGACTGCTAAATTCGTTGAGTCTGTAGACGTTGCTGTTAACCTAGGCATTGATGCTCGTAAATCTGACCAGAACGTACGTGGTGCAACTGTACTACCTCACGGTACTGGCCGCGAAATCCGCGTTGCAGTGTTCACTCAAGGTGCTAACGCTGAAGCAGCTAAAGAAGCTGGCGCAGACATCGTAGGTATGGAAGATCTTGCTGAGCAAGTTAAGAAAGGCGAAATGAACTTTGACGTAGTTGTTGCTTCTCCAGATGCAATGCGCGTTGTAGGTCAACTAGGTACTATCCTAGGTCCTCGCGGTCTTATGCCAAACCCTAAAGTTGGTACTGTAACTCCTAACGTTGCTGAAGCAGTTAAAAACGCTAAAGCTGGTCAGGTTCGTTACCGTAACGACAAAAACGGCATCATCCACACTACTATCGGTAAAGCAAACTTCTCTGCTGAGCAGATCAAAGAGAACCTAGAAGCACTTCTAGTTGCTCTGAAGAAAGCTAAGCCATCTTCAGCGAAAGGTACTTTCCTGAAGAAAGTAAGCATCTCTACTACTATGGGTGCTGGTGTTGCTGTTGATCAGGCTAGCCTGAACACTCAAGCATAATTTATTTGCTTAGGCGCAAAATTAGTGTATAATTTTGCGCCTAATATTTGTGGTTGGGGCTGAACTTTGGTTCTTTGAACTGTCTCCTAGTTCGAAATGAATTAAGACCCAGTCTCCGTCCAAGACCGTAGGTGTTTGTGTAAAAGCAAACTTAATTATCCTACGTAGATGGTGCCCGAACTGACAGAAAGCTCTATGTAATATAGTTAACTTTCTTCTGGGGAAGCACCTCAATAGCTCTCACTGTCGTGATGATAGTGAGTGGTGTAACGACAACCAGGAGTAAATCCAAGATGGCTTTAAACCTTCAAGACAAAAAAGCAATTGTTGCTGAAGTCAACGAAGCTGCCAGTGGTGCACTTTCTGCAGTTGTAGCTGATTCTCGTGGCGTTCAAGTTGGCGCGATGACTTCTCTACGTAAACAAGCTCGTGAAGCTGGCGTTTACATGAGAGTTGTTCGTAACACTCTTGCTCGTCGTGCGGTTGAAGGTACTGAGTACGAGTGTCTAACTGACACTTTCACTGGTCCTACTCTAATCGCATTCTCTAATGAGCACCCAGGTGCTGCAGCGCGTCTTTTCAAAGACTTCGCTAAAGAGAACAAAGATTTCGAGATCAAAGCTGCTGCATTTGAAGGCGCTTTAACTGACGCTGAAGTACTAGCAACACTACCAACTTACGACGAAGCAATTGCACGCCTAATGATGTGCATGAAAGAAGCTTCGGCTGGCAAGCTGGCGCGTACTATCGCAGCTATCCGCGATCAAAAACAAGAAGCAGCGGCATAAGCCTTGCTTTTTACTGGTTGCTTAATAAACTTATTGTTGACTTAAAAGAGAATTGTTATGTCTATTACTAACGAGCAAATCCTAGACGCAGTTGCAGAAATGTCTGTAATGCAAGTTGTTGAACTAATCGAAGCAATGGAAGAGAAATTCGGTGTTTCTGCTGCTGCTGCTGTTGTAGCTGGCGGCGCTGCTGCAGGCGAAGCTGCTGCTGAGCAAACTGAATTCGACGTAATCCTAGAAGCTGCTGGCGGTAACAAAGTTGCTGTAATCAAAGCAGTACGTGGCGCAACTGGCCTAGGTCTTAAAGAAGCTAAAGCTCTAGTAGACGGCGCTCCAGCACCTCTTAAAGAAGGTGTTGAGAAAGCAGAAGCTGAAGCTCTTAAAGCTCAGCTAGAAGAAGCTGGTGCAACTGTTGCTGTTAAGTAATTATTGCATAGTTTCTTAGCCTAACGGCTAATTGGCTGGTGGTTTTTTAACCACCGGCCTTTTTGCGCTGTAGGGTATAGGCGAATTTTCCCGCTGTTTAAGCGCCTGATATCCATGCAAAAAACATTTCATTCTTACGAAATGAAATGTCACTACAGTAAACAGCTATATTAGTCACTGTCCCTTACCCCCCTTAAGTAACTAGGAGCGGGCGGACAGTTTGGGTCACTTATCAGCGAGCTGAGGAACCCCATGGTTTACTCTTATACCGAGAAAAAGCGCATCCGTAAGGACTTTGGTACTCGTCCACAAGTTTTGGACATTCCATACCTGCTATCGATCCAGCTCGATTCGTTCGACAAATTTATCGAACAGGATCCTGAAGGTCAATACGGTCTTGAAGCCGCTTTCCGTTCTGTATTCCCGATTCAGAGCTACAACGGCAATTCTGAGCTGCAATACGTTAGCTACCGTCTTGGTGAGCCAGTTTTTGACGTTAAAGAATGTCAAATCCGCGGTGTAACTTACTCAAAGCCACTACGTGTAAAACTACGCCTAGTTATCTTTGATAAAGACGCGCCAGCAGGTACTGTAAAAGACATTAAAGAACAAGAAGTCTACATGGGTGAAATTCCACTCATGACAGACAATGGTACCTTCGTAATCAACGGTACCGAGAGGGTTATCGTATCCCAGCTGCACCGAAGCCCAGGCGTGTTCTTCGACAGCGATAAGGGTAAGACCCACTCTTCAGGTAAAGTTTTATACAACGCACGTGTTATTCCTTACCGTGGTTCATGGCTTGATTTCGAGTTTGATCCTAAGGATAACTTGTACGTTCGTATCGACCGCCGTCGTAAGCTACCAGCATCGATCATCCTTCGAGCACTAGGTAAGTCGACAGAAGAAATCCTAGATATCTTCTTCGAGAAAGTGAACTTCGAAGTGAAAGACCAAACTCTATTGATGGAGTTGGTTCCTGATCGTCTACGTGGTGAAACTGCGTCATTCGACATCGAAGCAAATGGTAAAGTTTACGTTGAGCAGGGTCGTCGCGTAACAGCTCGTCATATCCGCCAACTAGAAAAAGATGGCGTTGATCACATCGAAGTACCAGTTGAGTACATCGTTGGTAAAGTTGCATCTAAAGATTACATCAATGAAGCAACTGGCGAGATCATTGTTAACGCTAACCAGGAAATCAGCCTGGAAGCATTAGCGAACCTATCTCAGGCAGGCCACAAAGCGCTAGAAGTTCTATTTACGAACGATCTAGACCACGGTCCATTCATGTCAGAAACATTACGTATCGACAGCACGGTTGATCGTATTTCTGCATTGGTAGAAATCTACCGCATGATGCGCCCTGGTGAGCCGCCAACAAAAGAAGCTGCAGAAGCTCTATTCGAAAGCCTATTCTTCTCTGAAGAGCGTTACGATCTATCGACTGTTGGTCGTATGAAGTTCAACAGCTCTATCGGCCGTGAAGATGCTCAAGAGCAAGGCACACTTGATGAAACTGATATCATCGAAGTGATGAAGAAGCTGATCGCGATCCGTAACGGTAAGGGCGAAGTGGACGATATCGACCACCTAGGCAACCGTCGTATCCGTTCTGTAGGCGAAATGGCTGAGAACCAGTTCCGTGTAGGTCTAGTACGTGTTGAGCGTGCAGTTAAAGAGCGTCTAAGCCTAGGCGATCTTGACGCAATCATGCCTCAAGACTTGATCAACGCGAAGCCAATTTCTGCGGCAGTTAAAGAATTCTTTGGCTCTTCACAGCTTTCACAGTTCATGGACCAAAACAACCCGCTATCAGAAGTAACGCACAAGCGTCGTATTTCTGCGTTGGGTCCTGGCGGTCTAACTCGTGAACGTGCTGGCTTCGAAGTACGTGACGTACACGTAACTCACTACGGTCGTCTATGTCCTATCGAAACGCCTGAAGGTCCAAACATCGGTCTGATCAACTCTCTATCTGCGTTTGCGCGTTGTAACGAGTACGGTTTCCTAGAGACACCATACCGTCGCGTTGTAGATGGCGTAGTAACAGACGAAGTAGATTACCTATCTGCAATCGAAGAAGGCCAATTCGTTATCGCACAGGCGAACGCTAAGCTAAACGAAGATGGTACTTTTGCAGATGAGCTGATCACAGCTCGTCAGAAAGGTGAATCTGGTCTACACCCTCGTGAGCACGCTCAGTACATGGACGTTGCGACAAACCAGGTTGTATCTATCGCTGCATCGCTTATCCCGTTCCTAGAACACGATGATGCGAACCGTGCATTGATGGGTGCGAACATGCAACGTCAGGCAGTTCCAACACTGAAAGCTGACAAACCGCTTGTTGGTACTGGTATTGAACGTAACGTAGCCGTTGACTCAGGTGTAACTGCAGTTGCTAAACGTGGTGGTGTAATCCAGTCAGTAGATGCTTCTCGTATCGTTGTTAAAGTTAACGAAGAAGAGCTAGTACCAGGTGAAGCTGGTATCGACATCTACAACCTGACTAAATACACACGTTCTAACCAGAACACATGTATTAACCAGCGCCCATGTGTGATGCCAGGTGAGCCTGTATCACGCGGTGACGTTCTTGCTGATGGTCCTTCAACAGACCTTGGTGAACTAGCGCTTGGTCAAAACATGCGTATCGCGTTCATGCCTTGGAACGGTTACAACTTCGAAGACTCGATCTTAGTATCTGAGCGCGTAGTTCAAGAAGACCGTTTCACGACTATCCACATCCAAGAACTGACTTGTGTGGCGCGTGATACTAAGCTTGGTTCTGAAGAGATCACAGCGGATATTCCAAACGTAGGTGAGTCTGCTCTGTCTAAACTAGACGAGTCAGGTATCGTTTACATCGGTGCTGAAGTTAAGGGTGGCGACATCCTAGTTGGTAAAGTTACACCTAAAGGTGAAACTCAGCTAACGCCTGAAGAGAAGCTACTACGTGCAATCTTCGGAGAAAAAGCATCTGACGTTAAAGATACTTCACTACGTGTACCTAACTCTGTATCAGGTACGATCATCGACGTTCAAGTCTTTACTCGCGATGGCGTAGAGAAAGACAAGCGTGCGCTTGAAATCGAACAGATGCAGCTTAAAGAAGCGAAGAAAGACCTAACTGAAGAATTCCAGATTCTTGAGGGCGGCCTTCTAAACCGTGTTAAAGCTGTATTGATTGAAGGCGGTTACTCTGAAGCGAAACTAGACACAACTGATCGTAAGAAGTGGCTAGAACTAACGCTAGAAGATGACGCACTACAAACTCAGCTTGAGCAACTTGCTGAGCAGTGGGATGAGCTAAAAGCCGACTTTGATAAGAAGTTCGAAACTAAGCGTCGTAAGATCACTCAAGGTGATGATTTAGCACCTGGTGTACTGAAGATCGTTAAGGTTTACCTAGCGGTTAAACGTCGCATTCAGCCTGGTGATAAGATGGCGGGTCGTCACGGTAACAAGGGTGTAATCTCTAAGATCAACCCTGTTGAAGACATGCCATACGATGAGAAAGGTCAGCCTGTAGACATCGTACTTAACCCACTGGGTGTACCTTCGCGTATGAACATCGGTCAGATCCTAGAAGTACACTTAGGTCTGGCAGCGAAAGGTATCGGTGACAAGATCAACCAGATGGTTAAAGAGCAGCAAGAACTAGCGAAATTCCGCGAGTTCCTACAAAAAGTTTACGATCTAGGCGACACTCGCCAGAAAGTAGACATTGCTTCTCTATCTGATGATGAAGTACGTACTCTGATCAAGAACTTGCGTGGCGGTCTACCAATCGCGACTCCTGTATTTGATGGCGCTCCAGAAGAGTCAATCAAAGCACTTCTTGAGCTAGCAGATCTACCAACATCAGGTCAGTTAACACTGTTTGATGGTCGCACAGGTGATGCGTTTGAGCGTCCTGTAACTGTTGGTTACATGTACATGCTGAAACTGAACCACCTTGTTGATGACAAGATGCACGCTCGTTCAACTGGTTCGTACAGCCTAGTAACTCAGCAACCACTAGGTGGTAAAGCTCAGTTCGGTGGTCAGCGTTTCGGTGAGATGGAAGTATGGGCACTAGAAGCATACGGTGCTGCTTACACGCTACAAGAAATGCTAACGGTTAAGTCGGATGACGTTAACGGCCGTACTAAGATGTACAAGAACATCGTAGACGGTAACCACAGCATGGAACCTGGCATGCCAGAATCGTTCAACGTACTGTTGAAAGAGATCCGCTCGCTAGGTATCAACATCGAGCTAGAAGACGAAGAGTAATCCTTTTCTCTCTTGATGAAAGTCGAGAGAATCAAAGCGATTATTTGGAAGAAGGTGCTCACTTTAGCGAGTGAGCTCCTTTTAACTCCTTACAGGAGCTGATTGTGAAAGACTTATTAAACTTTCTAAAAGCACAGCATAAGACCGAAGAATTTGATGCAATCAAAATCGGTCTATCTTCACCAGACATGATCCGTTCATGGTCTTTCGGTGAAGTTAAAAAACCTGAAACGATCAACTATCGTACGTTCAAACCTGAACGCGATGGTCTGTTCTGTGCGCGTATCTTTGGTCCAGTTAAAGACTACGAATGTCTTTGTGGTAAGTACAAGCGCCTGAAGCACCGTGGTGTTATCTGTGAGAAGTGTGGTGTAGAAGTTACACAAACTAAAGTTCGTCGTGACCGTATGGGCCACATTGAACTGGCTTCACCAGTAGCTCACATCTGGTTCCTAAAATCGCTACCGTCTCGTATCGGTCTACTAATGGATATCCCTCTACGTGATATCGAACGCGTTCTGTACTTCGAAATGTACGTAGTAACAGAGCCTGGTATGACTGATCTAGAAAAAGGTCAGATGCTTACTGAAGAAGAGTATCTAGATCGTCTAGAAGAGTGGGGCGACGAGTTCACTGCTAAGATGGGTGCGGAAGCTATCAAGGACCTACTAGGTTCTATGGATATGCACGCTGAAGCAGAACAAATGCGTGAAGAGTTAGAGACAACAAACTCTGAAACTAAGCGTAAGAAAGTAACTAAGCGTCTTAAGCTGGTAGAAGCGTTCATCGCATCGGGTAACAACCCTGAGTGGATGATCCTAACTGTACTTCCAGTACTTCCGCCAGATCTACGTCCTCTAGTACCTCTAGATGGCGGCCGCTTTGCGACTTCTGATCTTAACGATCTATACCGTCGTGTGATCAACCGTAACAACCGTTTGAAGCGTCTTCTAGAGCTAGCGGCTCCGGACATCATCGTACGTAACGAAAAACGTATGCTGCAAGAGTCTGTTGATGCTCTACTAGATAACGGTCGTCGTGGTCGTGCGATCACAGGTTCTAACAAGCGTCCTCTGAAATCTCTTGCTGATATGATCAAGGGTAAACAAGGTCGTTTCCGTCAGAACCTTCTAGGTAAACGTGTAGACTACTCTGGCCGTTCTGTAATCACAGTAGGTCCATACCTGCGTCTACACCAGTGTGGTCTTCCTAAGAAGATGGCACTTGAGCTATTCAAACCATTCATCTACAGCAAGCTAGAGACTCGTGGTCTTGCGACTACAATCAAAGCTGCTAAGAAAATGGTAGAGCGTGAAGAAGCGGTCGTTTGGGATATCCTAGACGAAGTAATCCGTGAACACCCCGTACTATTGAACCGTGCACCGACACTTCACCGTCTAGGTATCCAGGCGTTCGAACCAGTACTGATCGAAGGTAAAGCGATTCAGCTACACCCACTTGTTTGTGCGGCGTACAACGCGGACTTCGATGGTGACCAAATGGCGGTTCACGTACCTCTAACTCTAGAGGCACAACTTGAAGCTCGTACTCTGATGATGTCGACAAACAACATTCTGTCGCCAGCGTCAGGTGATCCGATCATCGTACCTTCTCAGGACGTTGTATTGGGTCTGTACTACATGACTCGTGAAAAGATCAACGTGAAAGGTGAAGGCATGTACCTTTCTGGCCCAGAAGAGGCTGAGAAAGCATACCGCACTAAACAAGCTGAGCTTCACGCACGCGTTAAAGTACGTATTACAGAAACTGTTGTAGACGAAGACGGCAACAGCACTACAGAAACCAAGATGGTAGACACCACTGTTGGTCGTGCAATGCTATGGCAAATCGTGCCAGCTGGTCTACCGTACAGCATCGTTAACCAAAAGCTAGGTAAGAAGCAAATCTCTAACCTACTTAACGAGGCGTACCGTAAACTAGGTCTGAAAGACACAGTAATCTTCGCTGACCAAATCATGTACACAGGTTTCGCATACGCGGCACTTTCTGGTGTATCTGTTGGTATCGACGATATGGTTGTACCAGCAGCTAAGTACACTGAAATCGCAGAAGCGGAAGAAGAAGTACGTGAAATCCAGGAACAGTACCAATCAGGTCTTGTTACTGCGGGCGAACGCTACAACAAAGTTATCGATATCTGGGCATCGACCAACGACCGTGTTGCGAAAGCAATGATGGAAAACCTTTCATCTGAAACGGTAGTTAACCGTGACGGTGAAGAGGAACAGCAAGAGTCATTCAACAGCATCTATATGATGGCGGACTCGGGCGCTCGTGGTTCTGCAGCACAGATTCGTCAGCTTGCGGGTATGCGTGGTCTGATGGCGCGTCCAGATGGTTCAATCATCGAAACGCCGATCACAGCGAACTTTAAAGAAGGTCTAAACGTACTTCAGTACTTTATCTCAACGCACGGTGCTCGTAAGGGTCTTGCGGATACGGCACTGAAAACAGCGAACTCGGGTTACCTAACTCGTCGTCTAGTAGACGTTGCTCAAGACGTTGTTGTAACTGAACATGACTGTGGCACTCACGAAGGTGTCGACATGATGCCTCACATCGAGGGTGGTGATGTTAAAGTTGCACTTTCTGAGCTTGCTCTTGGTCGTGTTGTTGCTGAAGACGTACTAAAACCTGGCACTGAAGACGTTCTTATTCCACGTAACACCCTGATCGATGAGAAGTGGTGTCAAATCATGGAAGAGAACTCAGTAGACAGCATGAAAGTGCGCTCTGTAGTAACGTGTGATTCTGACTTCGGTTGTTGTGCACAATGTTACGGTCGTGACCTAGCACGTGGTCACCTAGTGAACCAAGGTGAAGCAGTGGGTGTTATTGCTGCTCAGTCTATCGGTGAGCCAGGTACACAGCTAACGATGCGTACGTTCCACATCGGTGGTGCGGCATCGACAGCAGCGGCAGAGAACAGTGTTCAAGTTAAGAACAACGGTTCTATCAAGCTACACAACGCTAAATCTGTATTGGCTGATGACGGTAAGATCGTTATCACTTCTCGTGCGACAGAGTTAACTATCGTTGATGAGTTTGGTCGTACTAAAGAGAAGCATAAACTGCCTTACGGTACGCTACTAAGCAAAGGCGATGGTGATACAGTTCAAGCTGGCGAAACAGTTGCAAACTGGGAAGCGCACACACTACCTATCATTACTGAGGTAGCAGGTCGCATCCAATTCGTAGATATGATCGACGGCGTAACAGTATCTCGTCAAACGGATGACTTAACTGGTCTATCTTCAAGCGAAGTAACTGACCCAGCAGCTCGCCCTTCAGCAGGTAAAGATATGCGTCCAGCTATCAAACTTGTTGACGAGCAAGGTAACGATGTAATGATCCCTGGTACTGATATGCCAGCTCACTACTTCCTACCTGGTAAAGCGATTGTGAACATCGAAGATGGCGCAGCAGTAGGTGTTGGTGCAACACTAGCACGTATTCCTCAGAAGTCTGGCGGTAACAAAGATATCACCGGTGGTCTTCCACGAGTTGCTGACCTATTTGAAGCACGTAAGCCGAAAGAGCCTGCAATCCTTGCTGAGCACACAGGTACTGTGAGCTTTGGTAAAGAGACGAAAGGTAAACGTCGCCTAGTGATCACACGTGAAAGCGGTGAAGCTTACGAAGAGATGATTCCTAAGCATCGTCAGTTGAACGTATTCGAAGGTGAAAAAGTTGAACGTGGTGACGTGATCGCAGATGGTCCAGAGTCTCCACATGACATCCTACGTCTACGTGGCGTACACGCGGTAACGCAGTACATTGCTAACGAAGTACAGGAAGTTTACCGTCTACAAGGCGTTAAGATTAACGATAAGCACATTGAAACTATCGTTCGTCAGATGCTACGTAAGTGTACTATTACTCACTCTGGTGACTCTGAGTTCCTACCTGGTGAGCAGATTGAATACTCACAAGTTAAGATTGCTAACCGTAACCTAGAAGCTGAAGGCAAAGAGCCTGCACGTTTCGAACGTGAACTACTAGGTATTACTAAAGCATCTCTAGCGACTGAGTCGTTCATCTCTGCGGCATCGTTCCAGGAGACAACTCGCGTACTAACAGAAGCTGCGGTTTCTGGTAAGCGTGATGACCTACGTGGTCTGAAAGAGAACGTAATTGTTGGTCGTCTGATCCCAGCTGGTACTGGTTTCGCATACCACCAAGAGCGTCAAGCTAAACGTTCTGAAGCGCAAGATGGTCCTTCTGCTGAGCAAGCAACGGATAACCTAGCGGCACTTCTAAACGCTGGTTTCTCTTCTGAAGAGTAAGTCATATAACGAGTAATCGTTAAAAGCTTAAGAAAAAGGCACCTTCGGGTGCCTTTTTAGTTTTTTATACTGCTTTGTTCTTCCGGTGGGATTTTCGATAAAGCTAGAAACAAAAAAGACCGACGATGATCGTCAGTCTTTTCTCTCACTCTATTTCTGAATGTTTGCAAATACTAAGCTCCAGGTGGCATAGACAGGCTTTCTGCGATTTGCTGTATCAGATAGTCCTCGACTTCAAAGCGAGTCTCAAGAATTTCCCCAATGATACACATATCAGAATCGAAATCATTTAATTCATCATCTTCAGTCACTTCTGAGTACTTATCGTTAAAGTTCAATAATGGTTCAGTCGTTAGAACAATTTGACCATAGGTTTGATTGATCTCATTAGTCACGACAAAGCCGGTTGCTTTCCAACGGTCCATAACCATGTCATAAATTTTAAAGTGGCCTTCGGAGATGTAATCAACGAGGTGCTGACAGAAATCCTGCAGTTCGGAAGGAGATGGGAGTTCAATAACATTGGTTTTCGAACAAGGTTGCAGCGCTGCAAGCTTACAATATTCAACAATCAGGGATTGTCGTGTCTCTAACCAGTGATCAATGACATCACTTGAGCCACCCCACTGGTCTTGTGTTTGTTTGAATTTTCTTAGCATGACCATGCCCTCATGATCTGATCGCCCATCGGCGAACGTATCCTTTGCAAAGCAAAGTTAGTAAAGTTATTACAAACTCTTGTCCTTACTAGAATTTAGAGTGCACATTTACTTAACGATAAACTCTAGTATGAAATTAGATTGCCAGTAAAATGAACGAACTTCAAGCAAAGGGATGGTGTAATGTTAAGAAAAGGTGATGTTAACCGCGCGATAAATGCATACTGGTGTGTTGTTGCAGGAAGTGAAATTTGGCTGGTGGATGGTGCTGTGCCCTTCGGGTCTGCAGAGCAGTTATCACTGCCAGTAACGAGTGCAAGACCCATTGGTGAGTATTCTGGTTCGCCCGTCATGTGGCTTAACTTGGCCGATTTAGAGCATGATCTACCTTTAGTATCCCTGCGTGACTGCCTGCATTTTCCTGAGCCATTATTTATGTTGTTAAGTAAAGCTGTGCAATATGGGCACATGACGCAAAGTTTGCGCTTTTGTCCACAGTGCGGAGGAAGAAACTTTCTTAATAATAACCAGTTAGCCATGCAGTGTGGTGAATGTCGCACCCTTCATTATCCTAGAATATTTCCGTGTATTATCGTTGCTGTACGTAAAGAAAATCAGATCTTATTAGCCCAACATCCAAGGCATCGAAATGGTATGTATACGGTTATTGCGGGTTTTCTAGAAGTCGGTGAGACATTAGAAGAGTGCGTGGCTCGAGAAATTCATGAAGAAACGGGAATTCTCGTTAAAAATATTCGCTACTTTGGCAGCCAGCCTTGGGCTTTCCCATCCAGTATGATGATGGGGTTTTTAGCTGACTATGAATCCGGAGAGTTAAGCCCAGACTACACTGAGCTGTCTGATGCACAATGGTTTGGTATCGACGAGATGCCGCCTGTTGCGCCTAAAGGAACGATTGCAAGAGCACTTATCGAACAAACGCTGAAAGATATAGACTCTAATTGTCTGATAAATAGATAAAAAAAACCCTCCGAGAGGGAGGGGGTAAGTAAGATGTCGTTATGAGATGCTGAGTACTAAGTACTCAGTTTATAATTGTAGTTTTCGCTAGCGAACAAATTTTTAACACTGATACCGATTGGGTGCAAATTAAGCATTGATTTAAAAGTTAATAACTTGATCCAGGTTGCAAAGCACACAGCTATTGGACTTAAATCAGTGATAGAATACCCCCTTTCACAGAAAGCCTAACAGTTGGAATTACGGAATGACTGAATTAAAAAATGATCGTTATCTGCGTGCGCTTTTAAAAGAGCCGGTAGATTACACGCCAGTATGGATGATGCGCCAGGCAGGTCGTTACCTACCAGAATACAAAGCGACTCGTGCAGAAGCGGGTGATTTCATGTCTTTGTGTCGAAATGCAGAATTAGCATCCGAAGTGACACTTCAACCATTACGCCGTTTTCCTCTTGATGCCGCGATCTTATTCTCGGACATCTTAACGATTCCAGATGCAATGGGGCTTGGTTTGCGTTTTGCTGCGGGTGAAGGACCTGTTTTTGATAACCCAATTACATGCAAAGCCGACGTGGAAAAAATTGGTTTGCCAGATCCTGAAGGTGAACTGCAATACGTAATGAACGCAGTACGCCAGATCCGTAAAGACCTGAAGGGTGAAGTGCCGCTGATTGGTTTTTCTGGTAGTCCTTGGACTCTTGCGACGTATATGATCGAAGGTGGTAGCTCTAAAGCGTTTACCAAGATCAAGAAGATGATGTACGCGGAACCACAAACTCTGCACCTACTTCTAGATAAGCTGGCAGACAGCGTTATCGAGTACTTAAACGCGCAAATTAAAGCGGGTGCGCAATCGGTAATGGTATTTGACACATGGGGTGGCGTACTAACGCCTCGTGATTACAATCTGTTCTCACTGCAATACATGCACAAGATTGTAGATGGTCTGATTCGTGAAAACGACGGTCGTCGCGTGCCAGTCACACTGTTTACTAAGAATGGCGGCATGTGGCTTGAGCAAATCGCAGCAACGGGTTGTGATGCGGTTGGTCTAGACTGGACAATCAACATTGCAGACGCGAAAGCACGTATCGGTGATAAAGTGGCGCTGCAAGGTAACATGGACCCATCAATGCTTTACGCTTCACCAGAGCGTATCCGTGAAGAAGTCGCGGGTATTCTAGAAGGTTTTGGTAATGCAGGTACTGGTCATGTGTTCAACCTAGGTCACGGTATCCATTTGGATGTGCCGCCAGAAAACGCGGGTGTATTTGTGGAAGCGGTACACGAGCTATCTAAGCCGTACCACAAGTAACTTCGACTTTTTGAAATCAAATGCCGGCATTCAGTGCCGGTATTTTTTTACCTAAAATTCAGTTTTTCTATCTGAGACTCAAGGCTGTACAGCTCTAGTAGTATTTGGCCTGCTATGGTCTAATTACTACTCTAGCTGTACACTGGATATTAAAGTTTAATATAAACAAATACTTATGATTTCTGGTTTTATGTTCTAATTTTCTTGTACAGATAAACAAGCAATTAGATCATGGGTGACCTAAAGCATCGAGTGAACGCGTTTTTTAAGGTATGGCACGACGTCAGATTCAAACCAAGGATTCTTCTTTAACCACAATGTATTGCGTGGAGATGGGTGAGGGAGCGGGATAAAGTCCGGTTCCCAATCTTGCCATTGCTGAACGGTTTGCGTGAGCGTCTTTGGTTTGTTGGTGAGATAGTACTGCTGCGAGTATTGACCAATTAGTAGAGTGAGCTCTATATTGGGCAGCTGCTCAAGAATCTTTTTATGCCAAGTGGGCGCACATTCTTTACGAGGCGGTAAATCACCAGAGTTCCCTTTGCCTGGATAACAGAATCCCATTGGGACAATGGCAATTTTATTTGGGTCGTAGAAAACGTCTTTGTCGATATCGAGCCATTGGCGTAATCGATCACCACTTGGGTCATTCCAAGGTATCGAGGTTTTGTGTACACGTGTGCCAGGGGCCTGACCGATGATTAGGATGCGTGCCCCTTTTGCGGCTTGTACGACAGGGTTTGCGCCCAAAGGTAAATTATCCGCGCATATCTGGCAGGCCCTCACTTGTTGCAATAGCTCGTCTAACGACATTCTCAGTAACCCTTTTCGAAATCCACTTGATAATTTAATGAAAATCCATCGCGCCAGCGTAGATAGTTGTCAGCAAAAATCTCGATGACTTGCTCGGGAAAACTCAGCGCAGCAATGTGTGGAGTGATGGTGACTTGCGGTAGTTTCCAAAACGGATGCTCTACCGATAACGGTTCTTGCTCAAACACATCTAAGAAGGCGTGTTCTACCCAACGGTTTTTCAGAGCGAAGAGCAACCCTGTCTCATCCAGTACGTCGCCACGACCTACGTTAAATAATAACGCCTGATTTAGTTGGCTGAGCGTTTGACGATTAAGTAACTGTCGCGTCTCAGGTGTACTTGGTAGAGTATTCACAACGATGTCGGCTTGCTCAAATGCCTTACTTAGTTCATTGATATGAAAGGTCTGATGAAACTCGCCGCCTGAAGTCGGGATACCTGTGCGGTTAATACCGATAGTTTTTATCCCCATTGCTTTAGCGGCGTTGCCCAGATAGCCCCCAATGCTACCGGTACCAAGAATTACCATGGTTTTACTTTGTAATGACGTGTACAGGTGAGGCTGCCATTGTTTGTTTTGTTGTTGCTGGTGGTATCGGGCAAAGTGGCGGTAATGGGCAATACTGTAACCCAAAACATATTCAGCAATCAGCGGACCAAAGATGCCTCGAACGTTAGTTAGAGTATAGTCCTGACGAAGGCTAGGGGATGTTAAGGCGTTGACACCAGCAAACGTGGATTGCACCCATTCAAGCTGTGAAAATTCGTCTAAGCTTTGTGATAGTAAGGGTGGATCCGCTAGTACGATCTGAGCGGCTTCTGGTTGGTCGGTGAGGCAAAGATCGGGCAGATTTTTCTCTGCCAGTAACGTTTTGTAGGTGTCGCGATGCTCTGAGAGCAGGAAAATCTGATTTGAATGCGGCATTAACTTTTTTCCCTGTGATGAATCAAGTACACTTTCGCTGTTTTTTTCTTCAATGATTGAGTGACTATGCTTAAGAATCCTCTTCAGGTTCGTTTAGAAAAACTAGAACCTTGGCAACAAATTACCTTTATGGCGTGTCTGTGTGAACGCATGTATCCAAACTATGCGATGTTTTGTGAGAATACAGAATTTGCTGACCCGCGTGCTTACCGAGCGATTCTTGATAGTGTATGGGAAATTTTGACAGTTAAGAACGCGAAAATTAACTTCGAACGTCAATTGGAGAAGTTAGAAGAGTTGTTCCCAAGTGCGGATGAGTTCGATTTTTACGGCGTTTACCCAGCGATGGACGCGTGTCAGGGTTTGTCTACGTTACTGCATGGTCTATTGGACCGCGACTACCTTTTCGATTCAATGCTTAAAGTGAGTCAACAGTCGGTACAAACCGTTGCTGATCTAGAGCAAGCACAAGGCGCAGAGCCAATCACTAACGACAACCAGAAAGAAAACGAAGCCGTATGTGAAGAGTGGGACGTCCAGTGGGCTATCTTCCGTCCGCTGCGTGAAGCGGTAGAACGTGACATCAGCTTGATTAAAGATTTGCGTGAAGAGCTACGTGATGAAGGTGTGAGCAACATCGGTATTGCGCTTTAATTGTTGAATAAATAGAAAAAGGCATCCTAACTGGATGCCTTTTTTGTTTGTGCGTTTAAGCTGTTATACCTAATGCTGATTACGATTCTTTCGAGTCGGATTTCGGTGGCTCTTGAGCTTCTGGCTCTTTATCCTGCTTCTCCAGCTCGTTATCTTCTTCATCGTCATCGCGGCTTTCGATTACGCCGTGCATTTCTTTCCAGCTTTCCCAGCGTTGGTAAGCCAGCTCCTGCATGTCAGTGCTTTTATCTGCTTCGTCGATGATCTCCTCGCCTACGAGGTGTTCAAAAATATCTTCCAACGTTACCAAACCTAGCACGGTACCGTATTCATCAACAACAAGTGCCAGCTGTAAGCGATGAGTCATCATCTGGTCGAATACTTTAGGTAAAGTGGTATTGTTTAGCACCACTTGAATTGGGCGCATGATTGCTCCCAACTGTTTCTGTCCACTACCTGATTGTTGTAGTTTGAACAACTCAAGGCGATGCACAAAACCAATGATGTTATCTTTCTGCTCGCTGTAAACCAATGGGCGTGAGAAAGGCGTATCTTTGTGTTTTTCTAGGAACTCATTGATGGTCATTGTGGCATCGACACGGAATACTACTGGTCGTGGCGTCATAACCTGCGTTACGGGTACATCTTGGATGCCAAGCAAGTTGCTTAAGATTTTTGATTCACCCTCGGCAAACTCACCGCTTTCACGTGCCAGAATCGCCATTGCAGACAGCTCATCACGCATCTTTGGAGCTTCGTGGTTACGAGCAAGACGCTTGGTGATTTGCTCTGAGAACCAAACAAAGGGTGTAAGCGCCCATACCATCCAACGCAATGCGACCGCGGCAGTGGGTGCCAACTGACGCCAGTAGGTCGCGCCAATCGTCTTCGGTACGATTTCTGAAAGCACTAAGATCGCCAATGTCAGCACTGCCGAAAAGATACCTAATGCTTCGCTACCAAATACAACCGCAGCTTGTGCACCAGCAGTGGCCGCGCCGATAGTGTGAGCGATGGTGTTTAAAGTCAGAATAGATGCCAGTGGTCGGTCGATATCTGATTTCAGCTTAGCCAATTGCCCAGCTGCGGGATGCCCCTGTTGATTGAGCTGCGCAATGTAGCTCGGACTGATACTCAGCAGTACCGCCTCCAGCACCGAACAGATAAACGAAATGCCGATTGCAATAGAGATATAAATGGATAACAGCAGCATAGTTGCCCTTGAATGTAGTTTGATAGTGGTTATTTGCAGCTATTATAACCGCAAAAGTGACTTATAAATTGGTCCAAATACCTTGGAAAGCAAGGGTTTTCAGGGGGTATGTGGTAACAAATTGTGAGTTATTACTCATATTATGGCTAAAAGTACGTCAGAAAATCGAAAGATCGCTTACAAACCTTTGCCAGATGGGGCATTTATGTTTTAGAGTGAGACGAATTCGATAACCTATGAGAAGGGAAACCTAATGAACAAGACCCAATTAATCGACTTTATCGCAGAGAAAGCAGACCTATCAAAAGCACAAGCAAAAGCTGCTCTTGAAGCGACTCTTGATGGTGTAACTGGCGCACTTAAAGAGGGTGACCAAGTTCAACTAATTGGTTTTGGTACATTCAAAGTAAACCACCGCGCTGCACGTACTGGTCGTAACCCTAAGACTGGTGACGAGATTCAAATCGCAGCAGCTAACGTACCAGCATTCGTAGCAGGTAAAGCGCTGAAAGAATCAGTAAACTAAGTTAGAATGCACCGAGGTATCCTGCCTCGGTGCAATTTCATGAAAAAACATCTACTCACTTCACTTCTCCTATCTAGCCTTACCCTTTTTGGCTGTTCGTCGGTTGAAACTCCTAATTTAGAACAATTCACGCATTTTTCTGGTGGTAAAGTTACGGGAGATGCTAGCAGCTTGTATTGGATGACAGAGAAACTCACTCGTGTGAGTACGGCGGCTGATTATGTGACTATGGGGGACAATGGTTGGTTCCAGAGTGATTATCGCTGGGATGAAGGTGAGTTGCGAGAGTTGATTCGAAAAGGCGAGCAAGTTGATACCAAACAAGAGTTGGTGCCTTTTCAAATCCACATCCGTTTCAATAAAGATGGCGAAGCGGTTTACCAAAAATATCGTGTTAACCGTAAAGTCTTACCACTTCAGCATGACCAATTAGAGCGCTACAAAGCAGAAGCGAATGACGTAGTGGCATCGGTTAAGGCGCAGTCTCGTAACAATCAGAGCCTTATTCAAGGTTATTGGAATGGTCAATCGTTTGAAACCTGCAAAGGTAAGGTGTTCTCGACACTCGAGTTTAATCAGACGTTGCCAAAATTTATTATCGAGCGTCTCTCATCGGTAGACAGTTATGTGGCTTTTGTCGGCAAGCAGTCACGAAACAAAGCAATGGTCGATGAACTGTTGATGCTCAATGACGATGACTTTGATTGTGTTTCTCGGCCAACGTTGATCTCTGAATAAACATTGCTTCGCATTCTGTCGAACAAGAACAATAAAAAAGGCGCTGAGTGCGCCTTTTGTTTTTTGAGCCAACTTATGTTGTTTTTATTTTTCTTGCTCACGTGCAATTGCACGGTAGCCGATGTCGTTGCGATGGAACATGCCATCCCAACTGATCTGTTTTGCAAGCTCGTAAGCACGCTGCTGCGCTTCTGATACGCTGTTGCCAAGTGCGGTTGCACAAAGAACACGACCACCGTTTGTCACGATGTCGCCATCTTTGTTACCTGTACCAGCATGGAAGACTTTCTCGCCTTCAATTTCAACTTGTGGCAGACCCGAAATAACGTCGCCTTTGTTGTACGCTGCTGGATAACCACCGGCTGCTAGCACGATACCAATCGATGCTCGTGGATCCCACTTCGATTCCGCTTGATCCAGTTTCTCGTCGATTGCCGCTAGGCACAGATCAACAAGATCTGATTCCATGCGCATCATGATAGGTTGTGTCTCAGGATCACCGAAGCGGCAGTTGTACTCGATCACTTTCGGAGTGCCGTCTTTGTCGATCATAAGACCCGCGTATAGGAAACCAGTGTAAGGGTTACCTTCAGCGGCCATGCCACGTACGGTTGGGTAAATCACTTCTTCCATGATGCGGTTGTGGATTTCTTGTGTCACCACTGGAGCTGGAGAGTATGCTCCCATGCCACCGGTGTTAGGACCAGTATCTTTGTCGCCTACGCGTTTGTGGTCTTGGCTGGTGGCCATTGGCAGAACGTTCTCACCATCCACCATCACGATGAAGCTTGCTTCTTCACCATCTAGGAACTCTTCGATAACGACACGACTACCAGCATCACCAAATGCGTTGCCTGCTAGCATGTCTTTGATTGCGTCCTCAGCTTCTTCTAGCGTCATTGCCACAATCACGCCTTTACCAGCTGCAAGGCCGTCGGCTTTCACCACGATCGGTGCACCTTGCTCACGCACGTAAGCCAGTGCAGGCTCGATTTCAGTGAAATTCGCGTAGGCACCCGTTGGAATTTGGTGACGAGCAAGGAAGTCTTTGGTAAACGCTTTAGAGCCTTCAAGCTGCGCTGCGGCTTGGGTCGGGCCGAATATTGGCAAACCTGCTTCGCGGAAAGCATCAACCACACCAATAACCAATGGTGCTTCTGGGCCAACGATAGTCAGTTCAATCGCCTTCTCTTTGGCGAAAGCAACAAGGCCAGCGATGTCTTCTACATCGATGTTTACGTTCTCTAGTTTTGGCTCTAGTGCTGTACCTGCGTTGCCTGGTGCAACGAAGATAGTCTCAACATTTGGGTTTTGCGCTGCTTTCCAGCCTAGCGCATGTTCACGACCGCCTGAACCAATGATTAAAACTCGCATATGAAAATCCTTAATCTTATAAATACCGTTTGCTCAAACTCAGATATTTCGCAAAGACCTGAGTATGGCCTCTCTAATTCAATGGGACGAGGACAAGGCGACAAGTGAACTTATTCCTATGAGCATAGTATGCTATGTGATTAGGATAAGTGAACGCCGTCAACGCAGTTATCGTCCCAGTGAAGACGAGAGGATTAGTGGCGGAAGTGACGCATACCGGTAAAGATCATCGCCATGCCGTGTTCGTCTGCTGCTGCGATAACTTCGTCATCACGCATAGAACCACCAGGTTGGATAACACACTTGATGCCTGCTTCTGCAGCCGCGTCGATACCGTCACGGAATGGGAAGAATGCATCTGATGCCATTACACAACCTTCAACCTGTAGACCTTCGTCTGCAGCTTTGATGCCTGCGATTTTCGCAGAGTAAACGCGGCTCATTTGGCCAGCGCCTACACCGATAGTCATGTCGCCTTTCGAGTAAACGATCGCGTTAGATTTCACGTATTTCGCTACTTTCCAGCAGAACAGTGCATCTTTCAGCTCTTCTTCTGTTGGCTGGCGCTTAGAAACCACTTTTAGGTCGTCTAGGCTTACCATGCCTTGGTCACGGTCTTGAACCAGTAGACCGCCATTCACGCGTTTCACGTCAAAGCCAGTTGTCTTAGTTGTCCATTTGCCACACTCAAGTAGACGCACGTTTTTCTTCGCTGCAACCACTTCAATCGCTTCAGCAGAAACTGAAGGTGCGATGATCACTTCAACGAATTGACGCTCAACAATAGCGGCTGCTGTTTCAGCATCTAGCTCTTGGTTGAATGCAATGATGCCGCCGAATGCAGATGTTGGGTCAGTTTGGTAAGCGCGGTTGTACGCTTCTAGAATGTCTTTACCTAGAGCTACACCACATGGGTTTGCGTGTTTTACGATCACACATGCTGGCTCGTTGAACTCTTTCACACATTCAAGTGCTGCGTCAGTGTCTGCGATGTTGTTGTAAGAGAGGGCTTTACCTTGGATTTGGCGAGCAGTAGAAACAGATGCTTCTTGTGGGTTTGCTTCAACGTAGAATGCGGCTGCTTGGTGGCTGTTCTCACCGTAGCGCATGTCTTGCTTCTTCTCGAATTGCTGGTTGAAAGTACGTGGGAATTTAGACTCTTCATCACCTTCTTTGTTCTCACCGTAAGATGGAACCATAGTGCCGAAGTAGTTTGCGATCATGCCGTCGTAAGAAGCCGTGTGTTCGAATGCTGCGATAGCTAGGTCGAAACGAGTTTCGAGAGTGAGAGATTTGTCGTTTGCGTCCATCTCTGCAATTACGCGGCCGTAATCACCTGCGTTAACAACGATAGTCACGTCTTTGTGGTTTTTCGCTGCAGAACGAACCATTGTTGGGCCGCCGATATCGATGTTTTCAACCGCGTCGGCCAGTGTACAGCCTTCTTTGGCAACGGTTTCTGCGAATGGGTATAGGTTTACGACAACCATATCGATAGGGTTGATGCCGTGCTTTTCCATCACGTCATCATCTTGGCCACGACGACCAAGCACACCACCGTGAACTTTTGGGTGAAGCGTTTTAACGCGGCCGTCCATCATTTCTGGGAAACCAGTGTAGTCAGAGACTTCGGTTACGGCGATGCCTTGTTCGGCAAGTAGGCGAGCTGTACCACCAGTAGATAGGATATCGACACCGCGCTCAGCAAGAGCTTGCGCAAACTCAACAATACCTGTTTTGTCTGATACGCTGATAAGCGCACGGCGAATAGGACGAGCGTTATTCATGCTTCCATTTTCCTCAAATTCACGGAGTTAAAGATGTTTGCCAAAAATGAACTTGTTTTTACCTCTTGGGGTAAAATATTGGCCAGTTTTGGTAAAGACCTTTGCAGGGTGTTTTCTGGTTAGAAAACAGTCTCCACATTTGATGGCGCGTATTCTAACCAATTTATTACAAAAAAGCTCGCGCAATCGTTTGGCATCTCAAAAATAATTGCAAAAAAGTCGTTCTTTAGCTTTAAAAGTAACGAGATAGTTAATAGGGGAAGTTATGTTTCAGATAGGTGAACTGGCAAAACGTTGTGGTGTGACTGCCGATACATTGCGTTTCTACGAGAAAAACGCGCTAATAAAACCCGCAGGACGAAGTGAGTCAGGCTACCGCTTGTATGATGAAGAGAATCAAAAGCAGGTGCACTTTATCCTCAAAGGTAAAGATCTTGGCTTGAGTCTGGATGAAATTAAAGACCTGTTAGAAATTAAGTTAGAAGCGACAGAACACAGCTGTGCAGAGGTAAAAGCCATTACTTCTGCTAAGTTAGAGCTGATTGATGGGAAAATTAACGAGCTGACGAAAATTCGCCGAGCGTTAAAGAAGATTAATGATGCTTGTTGTGGTCATACAGACGATGACGCCACACATTGCTCTATCCTTGCAGCACTTGAGTAGTCTCATTCTTGAATCACTTAACTTAAGTTTGCATTTTTGGCGACTTGCTTTTCTAGGTACACGCTGCTTTCCCACCTATAATCTTGCCTTTAGTTACTTGTAGGAATCAACCATTGTCTGATTCCTACCGTAACGCTGTCTGTAGATACGAGAGTTTTCATACATGGTTGGAGTCTATTTTCAAATCAATGACTGGGTTTTGAGCGTTGATGAAAATAAGCTGTATCGACAAGATAGGGAAGTTACTGTTGAGCCACGCTTAATTAATCTTTTGCACTTCTTAGCGGAGCATGCGAATGAGGTGTTCAACCGCGAGGAATTGATTCAGTACGTTTGGGCTGGAGCGATTGTGACCGATCAAGTGGTGACTCAATCCATCTTTGAGTTGCGTAAGCTACTACGTGACGGTCGAGAGGAAAATACCAACTACGTTATCACGGTGCCCAAGCGTGGCTATAAGCTGGTAGCGAACGTGGTTACTATGACGCATGAAGAGTTTGTCACAAGTCGGCAAAATGAAGAGATCCCACCTTCGGTTGAAGAATCGGAAGAGGATTGTCTACCTATAGCACCAGCCGTTACCTTTCCAGCAGGTCCTCTAACTCGCGCGGTCTGCGAGATGTCAAAAGAGAAAAAAGCCCCTCAGAGCAAAAACAAAATCAGTCCTTGGCGATTGGGAATTATGAACTTCATCTGGATCAGTATGTTGGTCGTAGTGATGGGCGTGTTTACCTACAAGCAATCGGAAGTGCGTATTACCCAAGCCATCGATACCCATCTGATTGAGTTCAAGTTTCAAGATAATTTTACGAATGAAGGATTAAGCTACGATTTGGCAGACGGATTCGCCCAAAAGTTGATGTCCGACATTGCTCAAGTCAGTGATTACCGAGTCATGCTAAAGAAGGCGTCGTTTACTTCTGGCATTGTGCCTGGTAAATCGGTTGTGGTGAGAGTTCGTGAGAATGACGGTGGCAGCTTTTTAGAGGTGGAATATCGCAATAACTCATCTGAGAAAGTGTTGTTTAGTCGTCAATACGCGTTAACCAGTAGTCATTTAAAGACAGTGCTTCAACAAGCGTCGTTGGATTTGATGCAAGTGCTGAAAGTGTCGGATGCCAAATTGAAATCTACGATGCTGGTGGCGGGAATGCCAATGAATCCTGACGCGTTGGAGTTGTTTGTTCAGGCTAACCATTACCTTAATGTCTCTGATACTAAACAATTCCGCCAAGGTATCGACTTGATGGAAAACATTTTAGAAATCGAGCCGGATAATGCTTACGTTCAAGCTGAGTTGTTGATTGCTTACCATGTACAAAAGGCACTTGATTTCTCACAGGAGTTGAAGAAAGGGCGAATGCAGCAGCTCAGTGAAGCACTAGAGACTAATGTGAAAATGATGGTGGGGCCAATTCAACCGCGAATTTATGAAGCTTTAGCACTGCACGAAACCATCATTGGTGACATGGCGTTAGCCAAGCGGCATCTCGGACAGGCATTGAGGTTACGTGATTCAGTGCTTTCCTATGTGATTCGCGGTAAGCACGCCGAATTGGATGGTGATCTGGATTTAGCCAGTGAGTCTTACAGTGAAGCTTTCTATATTGATACGTCGGTTGAGACGTACCTGCTGTGCGAAAACTTGGT
The DNA here is from genome assembly GCF_033340055.1 of Vibrio sp. 1580. Taxonomy (NCBI): domain Bacteria; kingdom Pseudomonadati; phylum Pseudomonadota; class Gammaproteobacteria; order Vibrionales; family Vibrionaceae; genus Vibrio; species Vibrio sp. 1580. The sequence continues at coordinate 5,107 of NZ_JAWOVT010000026.1, read as the reverse complement.
CTTCCCAAGTAACATGAAGGCGATTGATTACGCCATGTATCGCGCCGTTCACCCTTCTGTCGTTCGAATGCTTTAATTCTCTCGGACTCAACGTCAGCCTAATGCTAGCCCCTCATTTCGATGAGGGGCTTTTTTGTCGCTGTCGAAAAGTGAAAAGGGTGGGGCGGTGGGGCAATGACTTACGAAGGAGCTAACAACGCAAGCTTGCAACGGGAATACATACCCGCTTTGCTTCTCTATCTCTATCTCTATCTCTATCTCTATCTCTATCTCTATCTCTATCTCTATCTCTATCTCTATTTATATTGATTGTATGGAGTGTCTGGCTGAGTTATGTGGCGAGAATGATTCTGATGCTTTCTTGCAGGCGAGATGAATATTGATGTGGGTCAAAAAGCGCGATCAGGGAGAGATTTATGGAATCAACACTTCAGGGAATTAACCCTTCGGGATGGGGAAGTTGATAGAGGTTGATAACTTTTATCGCGATGACCAACGAGTTGATGAGAGTTTATCTATCGGTAGAAGGTTTGATGTTTTTTCTCATAACCGTATGAATAATATAGTTTTATATTTTTGTGTTTATCATGTTTATCTCAACTTGATGTTGATGAACTAATCATTTTATTGATAACACCAAGTTTATTTTTTTCCCGATTTTTGGGCGTAGTCTTCACTTCGAAATTTAGCGAGGTCGAGAAGGTTCCTCCTCATAGCATCTCGCTAATAACCATTCAGTTTGAGTCATGTTGACTCGAGTAGAATAGATTTGGAGATGTTATGTCATCGAATGCGAAAAAAATCGGCCTTATTGCCTGTACGGGTGTCGTAGCCGGTAACATGATGGGTAGTGGTATTGCACTATTACCTTCTAGTCTTGCCTCTGTAGGCTCTGTTTCAATCTTCAGTTGGCTGATCTGTTTGGTCGGAGCACTGAGTCTGGCGTTCGTTTACGCTCGTCTGGCAACCAAAAACCCACAAGAAGGTGGTCCTATCGCTTATGCTGGCGAAGTGTCTCCGGTATTTGGTTTCCAAACGGGCGTTCTTTATTACCACGCGAACTGGATTGGTAACCTGGCTATTGCCATTACAGGTGTTTCTTACCTTTCTGTATTCTTCCCTGTGCTTAATAACCCAATCCCAGCAGGTATTGCGACGATTGCATCGGTATGGATCTTCACTTTCGTCAACCTACTTGGTGGTAGCTGGGTAAGCCGTCTATGTACGCTTGGTCTAGTTCTTATCCTTATCCCTGTTGTTGGTACAGCTGCATTTGGTTGGACGCACTTCGATACTGCGCTTTACAGCCAAAACTGGAACGTATCAGCAGGCACTGACAGCCACGCGGTAGTAACAGCGGTTCTTATCTGTCTATGGTCATTCGTAGGTGTGGAATCAGCAGCGGTATCGACTGGTATGGTAGAAAACCCTAAACGTACTGTACCACTAGCAACTATGTTGGGTACTGGTATCGCAGGTGTGATTTACATCCTATCAACTCAAATGATCAGCGGCATGTTCCCAGCGTCAGAAGTTGCGGCATCAGGTGCGCCATTTGCACTAGCAACCACTGAGCTATTCGGTAGCTGGACAGCACCATTCGTATCAGCATTCACAGCGCTAGCATGTTTCACTTCGCTAGGTTCTTGGATGATGCTAGTAGGTGAAGCAGGTAAACGCGCAGCAAACGACGGCAACTTCCCTAAAATCTACGGCGAAACTGACAAAAACGGTGTGCCTAAGAAAGGTCTAATCCTTGCGTCAATCAAGATGACTGCGCTGATGGCTGTACTGATGTTCTTCAGCTCTAAAACAGCACACGCATCAGACCTATTCAACCAGCTAACAACTGACGCGGTTCTACTAACAATGCTGCCTTACTTCTACTCAAGCATTAACTTGATTCGCTTCGAAGGTATGACAACACGCAACGGCTTCGTAATGCTGTTCTCTGGTGTGGCTTGTCTGTTCTGCTTCATCGCACTAGCAGGTGCAGAGGGCGGTACGCTAACAGCAACCTTCATCGTGTCTCTAGTTATCTTGATGTTCTACAGCAAAAAAGCAGGTCTTGCTCAGTACGTGAAAATGCACGCTGACGACATGCCTGCCCAAGCAAGCAACTAATCCCCAAAACGCTGGCACTAAGGTGCCAGCCCATAAAACCCAAATTCACGCGGCGCTCACTTTACTCATTGCCTGTAAATGGCAAAGAGCGCCCTCATTCGCCTTGGAGATGTCCAAATGAATATATTCGCTATCTTGAACCACATGGGTGTGTTCTTTAAAGAAGAGCCAGTTCGTCAACTTCACGCTGCTCTTGAGAAAGCGGGCTACGAAGTGGTTTACCCAGTAGATGATAAAGACTTGATCAAAATGATTGAGATGAACCCTCGTATTTGCGGTGTGCTGTTCGACTGGGATAAATACTCACTAGAGCTATGTGAACGTATCAGCCAAATCAACGAAAAACTGCCTGTTCACGCATTTGCTAACGAACAGTCTACTCTAGACATTTCACTAACAGACCTACGTCTAAACGTGAGCTTCTTCGAGTACGCTTTAGGTATGGCTGACGACATCGCTATCAAAATCAACCAAGCGACTGAGGCATACAAAGATGCCATCATGCCTCCATTCACTAAAGCGTTATTCAAATACGTAGAAGAAGGTAAATACACCTTCTGTACTCCAGGTCACATGGGCGGTACTGCATTCCAGAAAAGCCCTGCTGGTAGCATCTTCTACGATTTTTACGGTCCAAACACATTCAAAGCGGACGTATCAATCTCAATGCCTGAACTAGGTTCTCTACTAGACCACTCAGGTCCACATAAAGATGCAGAAGAATACATCGCACGTACATTCAATGCTGACAGCTCGTACATCGTAACTAACGGTACGTCTACATCGAACAAAATCGTTGGTATGTACTCAGCACCTGCTGGCAGCACAGTACTGATTGACCGTAACTGTCACAAATCTCTGACTCACCTAATGATGATGAGCGACGTGACACCAATCTACTTCCGCCCAACTCGTAACGCATACGGCATCCTTGGTGGTATTCCACAAAGCGAATTCAGCCGCGATGTCATTGCAGAGAAAGTGGCGAAAACACCAGGTGCAATAGCACCAACTTACGCAGTAGTGACTAACTCAACTTACGATGGCTTGCTGTACAACACACAATTCATCAAAGAGTCGCTAGATTGTAAACACATCCACTTCGACAGTGCTTGGGTGCCTTACACTAACTTCAACCCAATTTACGAAGGTAAATGTGGTATGAGTGGTGAAGCGATGCCAGGCAAAGTGTTCTACGAAACACAATCAACACACAAACTGTTGGCTGCGTTCTCACAAGCTTCAATGATTCATGTGAAAGGCGACTTTGATAAAGAATCTTTCAACGAAGCATTCATGATGCACACTTCAACTTCACCTCAGTACGGCATTGTTGCTTCTACTGAAACTGCAGCGGCAATGATGCGCGGCAACACTGGTAAGAAGTTGATGCAAGACTCTATCGATCGCGCAATCCGCTTCCGTAAAGAGATCAAACGTCTAGAAGCAGAAAGCGACAGCTGGTTCTTCGATGTATGGCAACCAGAAAACATCGATACCACGGAATGTTGGAAACTAGACCCTAGCGACACATGGCACGGCTTCAAGAACATGGATGACAACCACATGTATCTTGACCCAATCAAAGTAACGCTACTGACTCCGGGGATGAATAAAGAAGGCGAACTAGAAGAATCAGGTATTCCTGCTTCGCTGGTGGCTAAATTCCTAGACGAGCGCGGCATCGTGGTAGAGAAAACAGGTCCATACAACTTGTTGTTCCTATTCTCAATCGGTATCGACAAATCAAAAGCAATGCAATTGCTACGCGGCCTAACTGAATTTAAACGTGGCTACGACTTGAACCTAACCATCAAGAGCTTCCTACCTTCACTATACAACGAAGACCCAAGCTTCTATGAAGGCATGCGTGTTCAAGAACTAGCACAAGCGATTCATGACCTAACTAAGAAATACAACCTACCTGAGCTAATGTACAAAGCGTTCGATGTACTTCCAGAAATGAAAGTAACACCACACGCAGCATGGCAAGAAGAGCTTCGTGGCAACATCGAAGAAATCAAACTGGAAGAAATGGTTGGCCGCGTAAGTGCGAACATGATCCTTCCTTACCCTCCAGGTGTGCCACTAGTACTTCCTGGTGAAATGGTGACTCAAGAGTCTCGCCCTGTGCTGGACTTCCTAGAGATGCTTTGTGAGATCGGTGCGCATTACCCAGGTTTCGAAACCGACATCCACGGTCTATACCAACAAAAAGATGGTAGCTACACCGTAAAAGTATTGAAGAACTAAGTTCCTCTCGAAGATGACGCCATTGGGAATGCAAGCATGCTCCACTCTTACGAGCTCAATGCGTCATCGAACAATAACGACATTTAGATATACCCCTAACTAATCTGTCGTAAAGAGAAGGGCAAGGATGCTCTGATCTTTTCTTCTATATATAGAAGAAACACTTTTCCAAGACTTCACCTGAAGTACCCCAAATAAAAAGCAAAGACCAAAGAGCAGTTCGTCATCGTTCTGCTCTTTTTTTTCGTCTTTATATAGGTAGAGAGAGAAAAAAGAACCAAGAGAGATAAGATCAGCAATCAAAATCACAAAGAAATCGGCGATCTTTTAATGCAGAAGTCAGGTGTTTCATCATGAAAAGATCCTCTGCAACCCGAAATATTAGACAAGATCGTTGAGTATCTATGCAGAATGCTTGTTATTTGTGCGGTTGAAAGTTTTTTTGCAAAAAACGCTTGTGCTAATTTCTCAACCCCCTATACTGCGCATCCACCGACACGGAGTGAGACGAAAGTCACACAGCGAGTCGGGAAGAGAGAAAAAAGAATTTGAAAAAAATGCTTGACTCTCTCACGGTGTGAAGTAAGATACGCACCCCTAACGACGAGCAACTAAGTTGCTGAAAATGTTAGAAAAGCTCTTTAAAAATAAGAACCTATCAATCTGTGTGGGCACTCGTTGATGATAATCCAATTAGATACTTCGGTATCAAATTAGGTTTCAATGAAAC
>NZ_JAWOVT010000025.1:0-33884 GCF_033340055.1 Vibrio sp. 1580 | reverse complement strand
TTAAAATACAAAACGCCCGATGAAGTACATCGAGCGTTTTAGTTAAAAAGTGTCAACCCATATCAGGACGGGTCAGACTATTTGAGACTATTGACGACGCATCGCATCGAAGAACTCATCGTTGGTCTTCGTCATCGCTAGCTTATCGATTAGGAATTCCATTGCGTCGATTTCGCCCATTGGGTGAACGATCTTACGCAGAATCCACATCTTCTGTAGTTCGTCAGTCTTCGTCAGTAGTTCTTCACGACGTGTACCTGAGCGGTTGAAGTCAATCGCAGGGAATACACGCTTCTCAGCAATCTTACGGTTCAAGTGCAGTTCCATGTTACCTGTACCCTTGAACTCTTCGTAGATAACTTCATCCATTTTAGAACCAGTATCTACTAGTGCCGTTGCGATGATAGTTAGGCTGCCGCCTTCTTCTACGTTACGTGCAGCACCGAAGAAACGCTTAGGACGATGTAATGCGTTTGCATCCACACCACCAGTTAGTACTTTACCTGATGAAGGCACTACGGTGTTGTAAGCACGAGCTAGACGAGTGATAGAGTCAAGCAAGATAACTACGTCTTTCTTATGTTCAACAAGACGTTTTGCCTTCTCGATCACCATTTCCGCTACTTGTACGTGACGAGATGCTGGCTCATCGAAAGTCGACGCAACCACTTCACCTTTAACTAGGCGCTGCATCTCAGTTACTTCTTCTGGACGTTCGTCGATAAGAAGAACCATCAACTCACACTCTGGGTGGTTGTACGCGATGCTTTGCGCGATGTTTTGCAGAAGCATTGTTTTACCCGCTTTAGGCGGAGCAACAATCAGACCACGTTGACCTTTACCGATTGGGGATGCCAAGTCTAAAACACGTGCTGTAATGTCTTCTGTTGAACCGTTACCACGCTCCATAACCATGCGCTCATTCGCATGCAGAGGAGTAAGGTTTTCAAATAGGATCTTGTTACGGGCGTTGTCTGGTTTATCGTCGTTAACGGTATTGACTTTTAGAAGGGCAAAGTAACGTTCACCGTCTTTTGGTGGACGAATTTTACCAGCGATAGAGTCACCAGTACGTAGGTTAAAGCGACGAATCTGACTTGGTGATACGTAGATATCGTCCGGACCCGCAAGGTATGAACTATCTGCACTGCGTAGGAAACCAAAGCCGTCTTGCAGAATTTCCAGAACCCCATCGCCAAAGATGTCTTCGCCGCCTTTCGCGTGCGCTTTTAAAATCGCGAAGATGATGTCTTGTTTTCTTAAGCGAGCTAGGTTCTCTAATCCTAAGCTTTCGCCCAGTTTTACAAGGTCAGACACAGGTCTGTTCTTCAGTTCGGTAAGGTTCATGGTGGTGGATTCTTGTTTAGTCAAAATAAGATCTGTTTTCTAGTTAAGATGGATTTGGTCTCAGGATCGACCAAGAAGAGAAATTTGTTCAATTAACGCGCGATAAGTTAGCACTAATTAGTATTCTAGTCCAGAGTTAGAAAAACAAAACCGTGCATTGTAACTTTGCACGGTTTTATCTGTAATCACTTGGTGATTATAAGTTTGCGTCTAGGAACTCTTTCAGTTGAGTTTTAGACAGAGCACCTACTTTCGTTGCCGCTACGTTACCATCTTTAAATAGTAATAGCGTTGGAATGCCGCGAATACCAAACTTAGGTGGTGTACCTGCGTTATGGTCGATGTTTAGTTTACCGATAGTGAGTTTGCCTTCGTACTCGTCTGCGATTTCGTCCAAAATAGGAGCGATCATTTTACAAGGACCACACCATTCTGCCCAAAAATCCACTAGAACCGGGCCTGCAGCGTTGATTACATCGTTTTCAAAACCGTCATCAGTTAGCTGCAAAATCTTATCACTCATCTTCCACTCCAATGTGTTTTTCGAAACTGGTTGGATGATAACCAGTAATTAGATGCCCTATTGGAATGTATTTACTTTCGTATTGCAAGCTTTAGCTGATATTCTATAGCCATGAAAAAGACGCATATCACAGAGCAAAAGTTCGCCGATTTGGGCTTAAAGCCCCAAGTTATTGAAGGATTGGACAAAAAAGGGTTCGAATTTTGTACCCCTATCCAAGCCTTGGCGTTGCCGGTCCTGCTCACCGGCCAAGACATCGCAGGCCAGGCCCAAACGGGTACTGGTAAAACGCTCGCGTTTCTTACTGCTACGTTCAACCACCTTCTGACGACTCCGGAACATGAAGGTCGTAAGCCTACACAGCCACGCGCAATTATTATGGCGCCTACACGTGAGCTCGCTATTCAGATTTACAATGATGCAGAATCATTAACTGAAAGCACAGGTCTAAAAACCGCTCTAGCTTACGGTGGTGAAAGCTACGACAAGCAACTTGCGAAACTGCAAGACGGCGTAGATATTCTGATCGGAACAACAGGCCGTATCATCGATTTCTACAAACAGCGCGTATTTAACCTCAACAACATTCAAGCTGTTGTTCTGGACGAAGCCGACCGCATGTTCGATCTTGGCTTTATTAAAGACATTCGCTTCTTGTTCCGTCGTATGCCTGAGCCAAAAGAGCGTTTGAACATGCTGTTCTCAGCAACGCTGTCTTACCGCGTTCAAGAACTGGCATTCGAACACATGAATACTCCTGAGCATGTCGTTGTCGAACCGGAACAAAAAACTGGCCACCGCATTCAGGAAGAGCTTTTCTATCCTTCTAATGAAGACAAAATGGCGCTGCTTCAAACACTAATTGAAGAAGAGTGGCCAGATCGCGCTATCATTTTTGCCAATACCAAGCATAAGTGTGAATCGGTTTGGGGTCATTTGGCTGCCGATGGACACCGTGTAGGCCTTCTTACTGGCGATGTACCGCAGAAGAAGCGTGAGAAGATTCTTGAGCAATTCACCAAAGGTGATGTCGACATCTTAGTTGCAACTGACGTTGCAGCGCGTGGCCTGCATATTCCTCAGGTAACGCACGTTTTCAACTACGACCTTCCTGACGACTGTGAAGATTATGTTCACCGTATTGGCCGTACTGGTCGCGCTGGTGCGAGCGGTCATTCGATCAGTTTTGCTTGTGAAGAGTACGCGGTTAACCTACCAGCAATCGAAGAATACATTGAGCACACAATCCCAGTTTCAGAGTACGATTCGTCGGCACTGATTCAAGATCTACCGGCTCCGATTCGTATGCGTGCACCACGCAACCAACAGCGCCGCACGAATACTGGCGGTACCCGCTCTGGTTCTGGTAACCGTAAGCCGCAGGGACGTCGTCCACGCCAACCGCGTCAATCGGCACCAAAACAATCGTAATAGGAAACTGAGTTCGTTTTATGAGTCAAGCAGGATCATCACCGCTATATGCCGCCATCGACCTCGGGTCGAACAGTTTTCACATGCTCGTTGTGCGTCACATCGATGGCAGCGTTCAAACAATGGCTAAAATTAAGCGCAAAGTTCGTCTAGCAGCGGGCTTAGATGAACATAATTCTCTTAGTATGGAAGCTATGCAGCGAGGATGGGACTGCTTAAGTCTATTTGCGGAACGCTTGCAGGACATTCCTAAACAAAACATTCGCATCGTCGGTACAGCAACATTACGTACCGCGACCAATGTAGATGTGTTTTTAGAAAAGGCTAACCAAATTCTAGGCCAGCCTATCGAAGTGATTACTGGTGAAGAAGAAGCTGCCACTATCTATAAAGGTGTCGCTCACACCTCTGGCGGTAGTGGTCGTCGCCTTGTAGTCGATATCGGTGGAGCAAGTACCGAACTGATTATCGGGGAAGGTTTCGAAGCCAAAGCACTGACCAGCTTAAAAATGGGCTGCGTGACTTGGCTTGAAAACTTCTTTAAAGATCGCCAATTGAATGCTCGTAACTTTGACGCGGCAATTGAAGGAGCGAAACAGACCATCCAGCCGATTTTAGAACGTTATACAGAAATTGGTTGGGATGTGTGTGTTGGTGCATCAGGCACTGTTCAGGCATTGCAAGAGATAATGCTGGCGCAAGGCATGGACGAAGTAATCACTCACTCCAAACTCAAGCGTCTACAGAAGCAAGCCATGTTGGCCGACCATTTAGAAGAGCTCGATATTGAAGGCTTAACACTTGAGCGGGCATTAGTGTTCCCTAGTGGCCTCTCTATTTTGATTGCCGTTTTTGAATTGCTTGAAATCGATGCTATGACACTCGCTGGCGGCGCACTACGCGAAGGCTTAGTGTATGAGATGGTTGAAGAGCTTCGCCAAGAAGACATTCGTGCCCGCACTATCGCTAGCGTACAAAATCGCTATCAGCTCGATCACCAATACGGCGAACAAGTCGCTACTCTGGCACACACGCTTTTACAGCAAGCTGGGGGCGATGAGTGGATTACAGAGCCTCAGGGCAAGATATTACTCGAGACCGCCGCAAAACTGCATGAAATTGGTTTAACTATCGATTTCAAAAAAGGCGGAGAGCATAGTGCTTACTTGCTGCAGAATTTGGATCTGCCTGGTTACACGCGCGCGCAGAAGTTCTTTATTGGTGAAGTGGCTCGTCGCTATCGCGAACAGCTCACTTCTTTACCTGAGCAGCATGCATTATCAGGCTCAAGTGCCAAACGAGTATTGAGACTGTTGCGTCTTGCGGTTCTGCTCAGCCATCGTCGCAATCCTGATCTAGAGCCAAATGTGACTCTAACGGTTGAAGGCGACAATCTAACGTTACACATTGATGCGCAATGGCTAGAGAAAAACCCACTGACTGCGGCTGAGTTGGAAATTGAATCCAACCGTCAGACAGACATCGGCTGGCCATTAAATATCGTAGCAAAATAAGCGAATATCACTGCCTTACAATACTAAAGCCCAGGCGTTCGCTTGGGCTTTTTTGCTTCTACTTCCCCTACAAAACGTGCTGCCCAGCAAAAATTTCAGCTTCTCCGCTCTACATCGAAAAACAGCCATGCTTTATTGATAAACACAATTTAGCCAACCAAGATGCACCATCATGAAAACCGTTTTAATGACTGGCTTAACTGGCACTCTCGCCCCAAAAGTCGCTCATCAGTTTCACCTACGCGGCTGGAACATATTGGAGTGGAATCACCACCAAATCTCACCAGATGATCCAGAGCAAAGTGAGCAATTTTGGCAGCAGCACCACATTGATGCGGTGTGCCATATGGCGATGGGGAGTGAAGCATGGGCAGCATGGCTCGGTGAACACTGCAAACAGCGCAACATTCCTTACCTCTTTGTCAGCACAGCAATGGTATTTGATGCCACAAAAAACGGGCCTTATGGCATCTTTGAAGAAAGAAACACCCAAGATGATTACGGCAAATACAAAGTTCGTTGTGAAGATGCAATCTGGCAAGCAAATCCAGATGCGATGGTTGCTCGAATTGGTTGGCAGCTCCATCACCAAGCAGAAGGCAATAACATGTTGGCGCATCTCGACCGCCAATATGAAGAGAACGGCGTTATTACCGCTAGCACGGCTTGGTATCCTGCGACTTCTCATATGGACGATACTGCACTCGCCTTTTTGCAGCTTATTGAGCGGAACGAAGCCGGTTTATATCACCTTGATAGCAACTTAAAAGATAAGTGGAATTTCTACGAACTCGTTTGTGCACTCAAACAGCATTACAACAAACCATGGCAAGTGCTGCCAAGCAATGACTATCACCATGACCAACGTCTAACAGATGAACGAATTGCCTTGCCGCCATTGAGTGAACGTTTCACCAAGCCAGAGCAAATCCAGCAAGCTGGCATCATAGGAATCAACTGGGGACGCACGCACATTCCGCACTATAGAAACAATGGTGTTGCAGTCACGACGTTATGTGCCAACCAAATAGAACCTCTTCAGCAAGCGTGCAGTGAAGAAGCAATCCCAAAGGCAGAAACGAACATCAGCGCACTCAAACTACTTGATGTCGTGACCATCGCGACACCTGCGCATACTCATGCAGAGATCATAAAGACGTTAGGTTCAACCAAGCTTATCTGTGAAAAGCCATTGTTGGGATTGAATTCCGACATCACTCACTGGCAGCAACCGAACGCCAACCTATTGGTTAATTACGCCTTTGCTCAGCTAAATACCGCCAAGACAATAGAGGAGTGGCTCACTTCGCAAACCCAACCTTGTGTGGTCAATCTAGTCACCCAGGTTAACCTACCGGGCACCTTCACACTCAAAGAGTGGTTTCTTGAAACAGCTAGCCACCCTATCTCCTGGTTGCTGCACTGCTTTGGAGACTACTCTCAGTCGACACTGACTGAGAAAAACGGCCAACTGATCGTTGAGCTGCAATGTGGCGACCACCAGCTAAGATTTGTATTTGAATTAACAGGTGAGCCGGGCATCGAGCACAACCTAACGATTCAATCCAACCAGACCTTAACCAGCAAAGGCTACTACCGTGTCGGAGAAAAATGGCGTTTCGAGCCCATTCTCGTTAATGGCAACGCGATAAATGATGGAGAGTACAGCGAGTCTGATTGCTGGCAGGACGCCAATCAACGCAGTGTCGGTTTGATGTTGGCGATGTTCAATCAAAGCATCAGCTGGGATAACGGCCTGCAACTTGGCGCCTTCGATGCGCAAAAAGCCATTTTGATTGAGAAGATGCTCTGTTAGCCATTTCACCAGCGAGCTTCCTCTACGTGCCGTACCTTCGATTAAAAGGTCTCACTCGGGACCTTTTTTACTGCTCATTTTTACCTTCGTACAGCTCAGGGAGCTTTTGGACACCCATGATCTAATTGCTCCCCACGCTGTACAAAACCCTCTAAATCCCAGTAAGCAGGTACAAAAAAGCCGCTTGATTTAAGCAAGCGGCTTTCGGGGTTCCCACTGATATTAAGACTGAACGCTTGTCGTCACCTTAAAGTCAGGGTTCACCGCAGTCAGCTTCTTAATTAGGTAATTCAGTAATACGCCGTACATCGGAACGAACAAACCAAGACTGATAATCAGTTTGAAGCCGTAATCCACCAGCGCGATTTCCGTCCAATGCTCTGCCATAAATGGATCTGGGCTTTGATAGAACGCAATGGCGAAGAAAGCGATGGTATCAAGTGCATTACCGAAAAGCGTTGAACACGTTGGTGCCACCCACCATTGCTTCATTTGACGTAGGCGGTTGAACACGTGCACATCCATGATCTGACCAAGTAGGTACGCCATGAAGCTAGCAATCGCGATACGAGCAACGAATAAGTTAAATTCCCCTAGGTGACCAAAACCTTGGAATTGACCTTCGAAGAACACCACCGATAAGAAGTAAGACACTGCCAAAGCAGGCAACATCACTAAGAAGATAATCTTACGCGCCAACTGAGCACCGAAAATACGCACAGTTAAGTCAGTCGCTAAGAAGATAAATGGGAAAGTGAATGCCCCCCAAGTGGTATGGAAACCGAAGATAGTAAACGGTAGCTGAACTAGGTAATTGCTAGATGCAATAATGACTAGGTGGAATAGAACCAGATAGATAAGGGCGTTGCGCTGCTGCGCAGGGGTAAAGTTACTCATGCGATACCTTTTTAGTTTGGTTTGGGGGTGAGGGAACCCAAATCGAGTCACTGAATAGAGTGGCTCTTACCAACAATGTAAAATGAAAAATAAACTGGCTTGGCTCATTCTGAGCGAAGCGGTGGGCGATTATACATTAACCACTTTTCGCCGCAAGTCGTCTGTTTGACGCAAACGTTTAAGCATAAAGAAGGGTGTTTCATGTGAAACACCCTTTCAAGAAAAACTCTATTTTTAGAAGCCGCGTTGGAACAACCCTGCAAGATAATCCAACTCTTCCCTGTTCTCTTCAATCGCTAACGCTTCAAACCAAATCGCTTCGCTGTAATGCTCTGCCTTCATAAACAGTCGGCAACCTTCAAAGTCAATCAGCCAAGAGTGAATGTCTGCATCCCATTGCTTTTCCACCACAGTAGCAGAAAGCAGCCCGACTAAACGCTCACCTAAGGCAGGAAAGCTATCAAGGTCAAAGCTCGGCGCAGTAATGATTAAGCGACCTTCTTGTGCCATGTAGTCCGCTAAGCCAAATTCCTTTTGCATCTTGGTTCCTTATCCGTGGTGAGTAATGTGTTCTTGAATCAAATCAAGGAATGGGTCGGCGTACTTCTCTAGTTTGCGCTGACCAACACCGCTGACTGCCAGCATTTCGCCGTAAGACGTTGGCAGAATTTCCGCCATATCAATCAGAGTCGCATCACTGAAGACCACGTATGGTGGCAAACCATCTTCATCAGCAATCGACTTACGCAGCTTACGTAACTTAGCAAACAGCTTTTTGTCGTAGTTCTTGCTGGTCAGTTTGTCCGACTTCGCCGCGCGTGCTGCGGTGTCTAAACGCGGAACCGCTAACTCCAGAGTCACATCGCCACGCAGCAGCGGACGCGCCTCTTCGGTAAGTTGCAGCGTTGAGTTACGCGTGATGTTTTGAAACAACAGCCCTTTGTGGATTAACTGACGGAAGATACTCACCCAGTAATCGTGGCTATGATCGCGACCTATCGCGTAGGTAGAAATCTTATCGTGGCCGTTTTCACGTACACGAATGTTTTGCATGCCACGTAGCACTTCTACCACGTAACCCATACCAAAGCTTTGATTAACGCGATAGACACAAGATAACGCCTTACGCGCTTCTTCCGTGGCATCAAAGTGTTTCGGTGGATCTAAGCAAATATCGCAGTTGCCACATGGCTTCTCACGATACTCACCAAAGTAATTTAATAGCACCTGACGACGACAAGTCTGCGCCTCAGCAAAGGCACTCATCGCATTCAGTTTGTGGGTTTCCACCTGCTTCTGTGGACCATCGTCTTTCTCATCCAACATACGGCGCAGCCAACTGATGTCCGCTGGGTCATACAACATCATGGCTTCCGCAGGTAGACCATCACGCCCTGCACGACCGGTTTCCTGGTAGTAGGACTCGATATTGCGCGGGATATCAAAGTGAACCACAAAGCGCACGTTTGGTTTGTTGATGCCCATACCGAATGCCACGGTCGCCACTACAATTTGGATGTCATCACGTTGGAAAGCTTCTTGAACGTAAGCGCGCTCATCAGCGTCCATACCTGCGTGATAACCAGCAGCACGAATGTGGTTGTTGCACAGCTTCTCGGTCACCATCTCAACTTTCTTACGGCTACCACAATAGATGATGCCGCAGTTACCCTTTTGGGTTTCAAGATAACGAACGATTTGCGAAACCGGCTTGTGCTTCTCAACTAAGTTGTAGCGAATGTTAGGACGGTCGAAGCTGCCTAGATAAACCTCTGGATTATTCAGTTGCAGACGCTCAAGAATATCTCGGCGCGTTGCATCATCCGCCGTCGCCGTCAGCGCCATAAATGGCACATGGGAAAACTGCTGCTTAAGTTGACCAAGCGCGGCGTATTCTGGACGGAAGTCGTGTCCCCACTGGGAAATACAATGCGCTTCATCGACGGCAATCATCGATAGCGGCAAGTTTTCCAAGCGCTCAATGAAATCACGCATCAATACGCGTTCTGGCGAGACGTACACCAACTTAAGATGACCAGTGTGCATGCGGTTATACACGCTGAGCAGTTCTTCACGAGGCATGGTCGAGTTAATGCATTCAGCCGCTACACCGTTGGCTTTAAGCTGGTCCACTTGGTCTTTCATCAGCGAAATAAGCGGAGAAATCACCAAAGTAATACCAGAGCGAACCAAAGCAGGGATTTGATAACACAGCGACTTACCGCCACCAGTAGGCAGGATAACTAAGCTGTCGCGACCTTCTATCGCAGCGTCAATCACCAACTGCTGACCATCACGGAACTCTTGGTAACCAAACACATCCTCCAACACACGTTGAGGCGTTACAGGCGAATCAGATTGTTCGGCTAACAAGGTCGAGGTCATGAAAAGTCTCAGATTGGGTCTTAAAAAAGAGGTGCTTATGCATACCACTGGCACACAAAGTGAGGGCACATTGTAATGGGGTTTCATGGTGAATAAAACCGCAAATTGTTAGGTGTTTCGCATCACGACTCGTATACTGATTTTCTGCTCTATAAAACACACAATTAGGTGACACTTCATGACACCAGAAGACGAACAACAACGCGCGCGGCAAGGCATCTTGCTAGCGATTGGCGCGTATACCATGTGGGGCATTGCGCCGATGTACTTTAAGTCCATCGCACAAGTATCTCCTTTGGAAATTCTAAGCCACCGAGTGATATGGTCTTTCTTTTTGCTTGCTGCACTCCTCCATTTTGGCCGTCACTGGCGCTCGGCTTACCACATCGCGAAAGACAAAACGAAAATCGCTTACCTGATCGCAAGTTCCATGTTAATTGGCGGCAATTGGTTGATTTTCATTTGGGCGGTAAACTCGAATCATATGCTCGACGCCAGCTTAGGTTATTACATTAACCCACTGATCAACGTCTTACTCGGGATGGTCTTCCTTGGTGAGCGACTGCGTAAATTACAGTGGTTCGCGGTTGTATTGGCAGGTTGTGGCGTACTCGTTCAACTGATTGTATTTGGCTCCGTACCCGTTGTTGCGATGGCGTTAGCAATGAGCTTCGGCTTTTATGGCTTATTAAGAAAGAAAGTCAGTGTCGATGCAAAAACTGGCTTGTTTATCGAGACATTACTTCTGCTGCCGGTGGCCGCTGTTTATTTGCTTTTTGTTGCCGATACACCAACCTCAAATATGCTTACGAATCCACTTACGTTAAATAGTTTGTTGATCGCAGCTGGGGTTATAACAACCCTGCCACTGCTGTGCTTTACGGGTGCAGCAACAAGACTCAAATTATCGACTTTGGGCTTTTTCCAATATATAGGCCCAAGCTTAATGTTTTTACTTGCAGTATTGATGTATGGCGAACCCTTTACCATGGATAAAGCGATCACTTTCGTCTTTATTTGGGGAGCACTAGTCGTGTTTAGCTTTGATGGATTACGTAATAACCGTCGCTCACGCCGAATCGTTCAGCCACAATGATCGTTTTTTACAAGACAAGTTAGAAATTGCCAGATAAGCTTGGTCATAATGTGACCAAGCTTTTTTATTTAATGGAACATATTCAGTACTACGCAACCGACCATGACAACTTGAGTCTAATAGAGGCGAAATACCAGAAATTTGCTTTTCAAAGGCATTACCACCTGGATTTTCATCTCGGCCTGATCACGCATGGTGCGCAGAAGTTCCAATACCAAGGTAACAGCCACCAAGTTGGTCACGGGCAAATTGTGATTATGCCGCCGGATGAGCTGCACGACGGGCAATCTAAGCTCGAGAGTGGCTACGAAGTAAATGTGTTTGCGATCGAACCTCACCTATTGAGCGATCTGGCTGATCTTAAGCAAAACGGTCAAATAATACACTTCAACGAGCTGATCATCTCGGATCCCCAGATATTTTCACAACTTAGTAACTTACACGGACTACTTCGTCGTGAAAACCTCAGCCAACTCACCAAAGATTGCCTTCCTTTTGAAGGATTTAACCAGCTTTTTGATCGCTACGGATCGCTTGAGCGACAAAAAGTGGTGCCGTTAGGAAATCAATCACTTGGAACGTTAAAAGATTATCTAATGGCGAACCTCGACCAAGCGGTGCGTTTGGATTCGCTATCAGAACTGTGCCAACTGAGCCCAACTCAGTTCCAGCGCCACTTTAAAGCGCAAACTGGCATGACGCCTTATGCATGGTTCGCACGCCTGCGCCTCGAACAAGGCATGAAGTTACTGCAAGCTGGTCAATGTAGTACCGACGTCGCCCATCAAATCGGTTTCTACGATCAAGCGCATTTCAGCAAAGCGTTTAAGCAGACCTACGGCGTTTCCCCTTCTCAAGTGACTCGTTAATTTCATTTACCGAGAAAGCTGTCAGTTTTTTACAAGCGCCACAGGTGACTTACCACGACAATAGCCGCATTGGTTAAATTTGAGATGTGTTATGAATGAATCCACCATATTGCTGACACTCGCCAGCATTCACTTTATTGCCCTAATGAGTCCAGGTCCGGACTTTGCGCTGGTCGTACAAAATGCGACGCGTCATGGTCGTCAAACTGGCTTGTACATTGCGTTGGGATTGTCCGTCGGTATTTTGCTGCACTCTTTGTTCAGCCTGACAGGTGTGAGTTTTGTCGTCCACCAGCACCCAGTGCTGTATTCCGTGGTACAACTGCTCGGTGGTAGTTACCTGCTCTACTTGGGAATTGGCGCATTGCGTGCCGTGATCTCGATGATCCAAAAACCACAGACGGATCAACCTAAGAAGCAAAATAACCTAGTGATCAGCAATAAGCGTCAAGCGTTTGCTAAAGGGTTTGCGACCAACATTCTTAACCCAAAAGCCCTGGTGTTCTTTGTCAGTTTGATGTCGAGTTTAGTCCCAGCAGGTATGTCGATTACTGGCAAAGGTATTGCACTGGTCATCCTGTTTGGCTTGTCGCTATTCTGGTTCTCTAGCCTTGCATGGATGCTGTCGACACAGCGCTTACAGCGTAAATTGCAACAAGCGGGTATCTACATCGACGGTCTATGCGGCGTGGTATTTACTCTAGTGGGCGGCAGTATTCTATACCAAACTATCAATACTTTTATCGGATAAAGTACTGATTTAAAAGCGTAGCACAATCGACATTTCTAAGATTGCTGACTCGACGTGACTCTCCATAACTGCCAAGCTCAAAGCACAAAACTGGCAACATGGAGAGTCATCATGCATTGGACGTTCAACCGACTCGTGACCACGGGTCTTTTTCTTACTTCCCCACTAATCTTATCTACCTCAGTCTTTGCTAACCAAGCAGCAGATGCAGTTGCGCCGGAGCACAGCACTGGCTTCGAGCAAAAACAATTGATCAAAGCGAAAGATTATATGGTTACCGCAGCCAACCCACTTGCCACCCAAGCTGGGGCAGACGTTCTTGCACAAGGTGGTAATGCTATTGATGCTATGGTTGCCGTGCAGCTGATGCTGGGCTTAGTAGAACCCCAATCTTCAGGCATTGGTGGTGGCGCCTTCTTAGTGTATTGGGACAGTGAGAAACAAAAACTGACTACGTATGATGGACGCGAAACCGCACCGCTCGCCGCAACGCCGAAACTCTTCCTAGATGACAAAGGACAACCACTGCAATTTTACGATGCGGTTGTCGGTGGGCGTTCCGTTGCCACTCCAGGTACAGTGAAACTGCTGTGGGACACGCACCAGAAATACGGCAAGTTGGAATGGAAGAAGATAATCCAACCCGTGATTACCTTGGCTGAGCAAGGTTTCGAAGTCAGTCCTCGCCTCGCGAGTCTGATTGAAAAAGATGCCAAGCGCCTATCTCGCTTCCCTGCGACTAAGGCTTACTTCTTCAATCCAGATGGCTCACCAAAAGCCGAAGGCACGTTGTTGAAGAACCCTGAATACGCGCAAACTCTGACGGCAATTGCAGAGCAAGGGGCAAAAGCTTTCTATCAAGGCGATATCGCCACAGACATCATCAAGACAGTACAGAATGCACCGGGCAATCCTGGCGTATTGGCACAACCTGACTTTGATGCGTTCCAAATCAAGCAACGTGAGCCGGTTTGTGCGGCTTATCAAAGCTATGATATCTGTGGCATGGGACCACCTAGCTCTGGCGCATTGACGGTTGGACAGATTCTCGCGATCACCGAGCAATACGATCTTAAAGGTTGGGGAGCCGAAAGCGCGAAATCATGGCAAGTGATCGCCGATGCATCGCGCCTTGCGTTCGCGGATCGTGGTAAATACATGGCTGACCAAGATTATGTGCCAATGCCAACCGAAGGCTTGCTTGATAAAGATTATCTCAAACAACGTGCTGAGCTCATTCAAGTCGGTAAAGCCTTGAGTAAGGCTGAAGCCGGTAATCCTCCTTGGTCGCACGCCATGAACTTAAGCATGGACCAATCGATCGAGCTGCCTTCCACCAGCCATTTCAATATCGTCGATAAGCAAGGCAATGTGGTTTCAATGACAACAACCATCGAGAACGCCTTTGGCTCACGCTTGATGGTACGCGGCTTCTTGCTCAATAACGAACTGACCGATTTCTCTTTCCGCACGCATCAAGATGGTGTGCCAATCGCAAACCGATTAGAACCGGGCAAACGCCCACGTTCATCTATGGCACCAACCATTATGATGAAGGATGACAAACCTTACATGGCAATTGGCTCACCGGGTGGCAGCCGCATTATTGGTTACGTCGCACAAGCCATTATCGCCCACACGCAATGGGATATGGACATCCAGAGCGCGAGTAATCAGCCACGATTGCTGAACCGTTTTGGCACCTTAGATATTGAGCAAGGTACCGCCGCAGAGGGCTTACAGCCTGCTCTGGAGAAGATGGGTTTTAAAACCGATGTTCGGGATTTGAACTCTGGTTTGCATGCGATACGCATAACAAAAGACGGTCTTGAAGGCGCTGCGGATCCAAGACGTGAAGGTGCCGCTATCGGGCAGTAAGAGTCTTTCGCTCGACCCCTTGTGCGAGATCTCTCACAAAGGGTTGAGCAAACCTCTCTTTTTTAATGGTAAAACCGTACAGCAAAGATCATAAGCCATTGAATTTAATACTCATGTATCTTTTTTGAACGCTAAGAGAGTTAAAAAATGTGAGATTAGCCCGTTGTTGGAAATCGTTAAACACGTAATATTAAACCTGTCGGAAGGATGCTGACACGGAACAGGAAACACCACGGACTTGGTGAACTTCAGGAAGAAGAAACGGTTATTCAGGATGAATAGTCGGGCATGGATTGCAAAACTGGACATTGAACGGAAGCAATAGTGACTAGGATGGTTGCTACTAAGGACGGGAAATGGACACCTCTGGACGAGGCAAGGATTTGAACATCAGGATGATGTCAGGGACACCGCTCAGGGAACAAGTGATGAGAGCTAACGAGGATAGTTAGCAGACCAGGATAAGGTCATCACTAAGGACACCGCTAGGAAGGCGACGTAAGGATTAAGCTGACGGATTCAGCACACTATCATGGATTAGATGCATGGAGCACTCTTAGTAGCTGGATTGCTGCGAGTAAGACTATAACCCCGATGGGCGCAAGCCCTCGGGGTTTTTCTTTGCCTAAAGTTTTTCTCAGTAGATCTGCTGAAAACAGGCATTCACCCACAACGCCCACCTTTCACTTCAAACGGCATCGTTAAGTCGCGCTTTTGTACTCCATTTATCATTCCATTTTTTACTGCGTTAGCGACACCAAAACTGCACAAACAAAAAGAGCCGCCGAAGCAGCTCTTAAGTTGATGAGTTTTGGTCAAGCCTTACAGTTTCTCTAGTCGTGCGTAAGCAGTTACCAACCATTTGATGCCTTCACCATTAAAGGCAATCTGTACACGGCTTTGTGGACCACTGCCTTCGAAGTTGATGATGGTGCCTTCACCAAACTTTGGATGCATCACACGAGAACCTAGCGTAAAGCCGGTTTCATTAAAGCTCTCTTTCACAACAGTTTGGCTAAATCGACCACTGCTTGAAGGACGGCTAACTTGCGCCTTCATTCGTACTTCATCTAAACAAGTTTCTGGCAGTTCACGGATAAAGCGAGACGGTTTATGGTATTTATCCTGACCGTACAAACGACGCATTTCAGCATAAGTGATGTACAGTTTCTGCATTGCACGGGTCATGCCTACGTAACACAGACGGCGTTCTTCTTCTAAGCGCCCTGCTTCTTCTGCCGACATTTGGCTTGGGAACATGCCTTCTTCCACACCGACCATAAACACCAATGGGAACTCTAGACCTTTCGCACTGTGTAATGTCATGAGCTGAACCGCATCTTCAAATTCGTCCGCTTGTCCTTCGCCCGCTTCTAGTGCTGCGTGGGTTAGGAATGCCGTCAGCAGTGACATGTCTTCGGCTTCTTCTGGTTTCTCGAATTGGCGAGTTGCGGTCACCAATTCCTCCAAGTTCTCAATACGTGCCTTAGACTTTTCACCCTTCTCTTGCTCGTACATCGCGAACAAGCCCGAGTATTTAATCACATGGTCAGTTTGGTGATGCAGCGGCATCTCTAAGGTGTCGTCTTCTAGCGCGGTGACAAGCTCGATAAAACGGCTCAGAGCACCAGCAGCGCGACCAGCAAGCACCTTCTCGTCCAACATTGCCACACTCGCTTCCCACATGGTGCAACCACGATCACGAGCCGCAAAGCGGATGGTTTCAAGCGTCTTATCGCCCAAACCACGCGTTGGCGTATTCACCACACGTTCAAACGCCGCATCATCGTTACGGTTGGCAATCAGACGCATGTAGCTCAAGGCATCTTTGATTTCCTGACGTTCGAAGAATCGCATGCCGCCGTAGATACGGTAAGGCAGACCGGCTTGAATTAACGCTTCTTCCAGAACACGCGACTGGGCGTTGTTACGGTAAAGCATCGCAGCGTCATTCAGAGCACCGCCCTTGTCTTGCCACTCTTTGATTTTGTTCACCGCAAAACGGGCTTCATCTAATTCGTTGTAAGCGCTGTAAACCGAGATGGGCTCACCGACAACGCCATCCGTCCACAACTCTTTACCCATACGCTCGGTGTTATTCGCAATCAGGGTGTTAGATGCTTCCAGAATGGTCTTGGTTGAACGGTAGTTTTGCTCAAGACGAATGGTATTTACGCTTGGGAATTCGAGCGTAAACTTCTCAATATTCTCGACTTTTGCACCACGCCAACCATAAATCGACTGGTCGTCATCACCTACGATCATCACGTGACACTCAGGACCCGCCATCATACGTAGCCAAGCATATTGAATGTTGTTGGTATCTTGGAACTCGTCCACCAAGATATGCTTAAAGCGTGCTTGGTAGTGTTCACGGACGAACTTGTTATCACGCAGTAGCTCATGTGCGCGCAGCAAGATTTCCGCAAAATCGACTAAACCAGCACGGTCACACGCCTCTTGGTAAGCGGTGTACAACTGCAGATATGTCTTGGTCACTGGATCATGGTACGCATCAATGTGCGACGGGCGCAGACCTTCGTCTTTCTTGCCGTTAATCCACCATGCCACTTGGCGTGCTGGCCATTGCTTCTCATCGAGGTTTTGCGCTTTGATCAAACGCTTTAGCAGACGCTGTTGGTCGTCACTGTCGATGATTTGGAAATCTTCCGGTAGCTTGGCATCAAGATAGTGTGCACGCAGAATACGGTGACAAATGCCGTGGAAAGTACCATTCCACATACCGCCTGCACTGCCCATCATTAGCTCTTCGATACGTCCACGCATCTCTGCCGCCGCCTTATTGGTAAAGGTTACCGACATAATTGAGAACGGAGAAGCTTGCTCGACCGACATCAGCCAAGCGATACGGTGAACAAGAACGCGTGTCTTACCACTTCCTGCGCCAGCAAGAACGAGCAAGTTTTCTAGAGGTGCTGCAACGGCTTCACGTTGTTTATCGTTCAAACCGTCGAGTAATAGAGATGGATCCATCATGATGAGAGCTACTGGTTATTTATACATAAAAACCGATTATAACCTAAACAACCGGGTGCTGTTTAGACAAAACTTGATAAAAAAATCGATGTTTTTTTGCCCAACACATCAATTAGTTATACCTATTTGACCCTACAAACCCATTTACTTCGGAAATTTTTCTGAAAGTTTTTTAGCCAGTTTCCTATCTTTTAAGTTAAGCAAGTTGATAACAAAAACGCCAAAACAGGCGATTCATCTTGCCAACTTAAAGTAAAGGAAATCATTCAGAGGAATTTATTATGAAAAAGTCGAATCTAGCTGTTACTGCTGCTGTTACTGGTCTTCTAGCTCTTGGTGGCACAATGCTAACTGCAGCTCCAGCTGTCGCAGCTGAAAAAGAAAAGTGCTATGGCGTTTCTAAAGCGGGTAAAAACGACTGTGCAACAAAAAGCAGCTCATGCGCTGGTACTTCTAAAGAAGATAACCAAAAAGACGCATTCGTAGTCGTACCAAAAGGTCTTTGTGACAAACTCGCTGGCGGTAGCACTTCTTCTTCATAATCTTTTATCGCTAGCTATTGTGAGGATGCGTTGACGCTCAACCAACGCAAAGCCAAGACGCATCCTTCTCTTCCCGCACGATTTGAAAAGGAGTTTCACGTGAAACACCACACCTTCCACGACCTTGTTGGAGTTGGATTAAGAACCCCTCACCTCGATTACTTTAGCCAAAATCAACCCGAGTTGTCTTGGTTAGAAATCCACAGTGAAAACTATTTCCAACCCAATGCAACAGAGCGCCATCAGCTACAAACGCTTCGCGAGCAATATCAAATTAGCTGCCACGGTATTGGTTTGTCGCTAGGCTCGGTGGAACGTGTTAGTCAAAAGCATCTTGCGCAACTTAAAGCACTGATTGGCTCAATCGACCCAATCCTTGTTTCTGACCATTTAAGTTGGAGTGAAAACGGCGGTCACTACTTTAATGACCTGCTTCCACTTCCGTATACGGAAGAAGCGCTCAACGTGTTCACTCGTAACGTGAATGAAGTGCAGAATTATTTGCAACGCGAGATCTTGATAGAGAACCCATCTAGTTATGTGAAGTTTCAACATTCGACCATCAGCGAATGGGAGTTTCTTACCGAAGTGCAAAAGCGCACTGACTGTCGTTTATTGCTCGATTTAAACAATGTTTATGTTTCGGCGTTCAACCACGGTTTTGATTGCGACACATACCTAGATGCGATTCCAGCCGACAAAGTGGATGAGATTCACTTGGCAGGTTTTACCATCAAACAACTCGACAAAGGTGAGATATGGATTGATACCCATAGCCGCCCAGTTAGTGATGAAGTTTGGCAACTGTTCGCGCAGTGGACAAAAAAACACGGTCCACGTCATACGTTGATTGAATGGGATTTGGATATCCCCGCGCCAGAAGTCTTATTAGGAGAAGCGCAGAAAGCATCGCAACTGCTGTTGCAAGGCACACTTCCAAGTGAACAAAGCGAACCAAGGAAGGCATCATGAATCTAGCCACCTTACAAAGCCAGTTTGCTAAAGCCCTGCACTATCAAGCGCTCGGTGAAGACTGCGATATTGCCAGTGATGAGTTTACCGCTGATGAACGCATACAAATTTACCGCAATAACTTTATCGTCAGCTTAAGCGAAGTGTTGTCCGCGACCTACCCGATGGTTGAAGCGCTGCTTGGTGAAGAATGCTTTGAACAGATAGCTCGCCAGCATGTTCTTTCTTACCCATTAAAAGAAGGAAATGTGGTGCATTATGGCGAAGGCTTTCAAGACACCATCATGCAGTTTAGTCAGGTGATCGCACAAGCACCTTACAGCCCTGAAGTCGCACGCTTCGAGTGGCATATCGACCTAGCTCGTCAAGCACAGTATGAGCAATCCAATGCAGCGGAATTAAAACCGCTTGCGTTACTTGGCGAAGTGAGTGAAGAGCAACAACCCGCTTTAGTCTTACACCTTAAAAAGGGCTGCCGCAGCTTTGACTCCAATTACGCAGTATTCGATCTATTTAGTGCGATTCAAACTGGGCAATTCGAACAACTTAATATCAACCAATTACAGCAAGGTGTCATCTCGATTCAAGCCAATGGAGAAGCCTTGTGTCACGCACTCGATGCCGATGTGTTCCAACTGCTGCAATGTTTAGAGCAGAAGCAGAGTTTGAGCGAAATACCTGAAGTTTTACTCGCTCATCTCAATCGCATCATGGCACTCGATATTGTTGACGGCTTTACATTGCAATCAATCTAAGGAGCACTCTATGACGGATACGGTTAAAAACTTAGTGAATCGGTACGACGATTTAATCAGTACCCTACAAGCTGGCTTTGTCCCTTTACTACTTCTCTTTTGTCGCTTGTGGGTAGCCTGGGTGTTCTTCAATTCAGGACTAATCAAAATCTCATCTTGGGATAGCACGCTGTACTTATTTGAGCTGGAATACCAAGTGCCAATCTTGCCATGGGAATTGGCGGCTTATTTAGGTACGGCTGCGGAGTTGGTTCTACCGGTGTTCTTGGCACTGGGATTGATTACCCGCCCGATGGCAGCAATGCTGTTTGTGTTCAACATCATCGCAGTGATCTCTTACCCACTGTTGTGGGAGAAAGGTTTTTATGACCACCAACTTTGGGGATTGATGATTCTTATCGTAATCGTATGGGGGCCAGGACCGCTGTCTTTGGACCACATCCTGAAAAAGAAAATGACGAGCTAAAAAAATCCCCGCATCATGCGGGGATTTTTTATTATTTATTCAAGTAAGCCAGTAGCTCTTCTGCTGAGATACCTTGCTGAGCGAGGTCTTTTGCCATCTGCTCGACTTGTTCATCTTTGCGTGACTCAATCACTTGCTGAAATTGGTACACGATATCACGCAAAATTGGCAGAGGTACTTGTTTCGCCGCACTACGAATACGCTCGGAGCTTTGATTACCCAGCTCATTAAGCAACTTGCCAAACATCACCTTTTCTGGTGAATCTTCCATTTGCTCTAGAATACGAGCCATTTCATACGTGGTTAACGACATTACTTTTTGAGTTCCGTTATGGTGTCAGGAAAAGTCTGAGTGACAAATATACACGCCTTACTTACATTGGAAAATACTAAATTACACTGATTTACGCTTTCGCAAAGCTCGAGTGCCAGTTCTTCCCTGCTTTTGTAAACAGAACGACCAACGCAGGTAATAGGACCCACATATGAATTGCGATCAAGGTTTGTGGATCCAGAGATAAGCGTTGCAGTGTACCCACCAACAAACCAGAGCCACTCATTTGGAACAATCCAAGCAGTGCAGCTGCCGTGCCCGCCTTATCACCAAACGGTTCTAACGCTTTCCCTGCCGCTGCACCCAGAATGAATGCAAAACCTACAGAAGACATAAAGATAGGTAACATGAAAGAAAGCGCGGTATTCTGACCATTCATCACTAGCATGATCACACCTGCGAGACCCAGAGTTGAGATCCCGGTGACCAAGGTGTTGTGAGTTCCAACGCGCTCCATAAACTTAGGCGCCAGCATACATGCCGCAATGTTTATCACCGCATTTACACCAAACCAGAAAGTGAATTCATTCATCGACAGCCCCATCCCCGTCATCAATACCGACGGTGCTGAGGTAACGTAAGCAAGAATAACCGCCATCGCCATCAAGCATAATGACGCATGGAAAACAAAAGATGGTGTGCTAAGCACTGCCCAATACCGACTAAGCTTAAACACGGCTTGCTTTTCTGTTGACGGGTTAGTCTCTTTCATCATGAAAAACATCAATGATCCAGACACCACAGCAAAACCCGCCATAAAGCTAAAGTTAGCACGCCAGTCAAATTGCTGAGTTAACCAGCTACCTAGAATTGGAGCTAAAGCCGGAATGAAACAAATCGCACCGTTAAGGTAGCTGATCATTTTGCCGCTTTTTTCCGGGCCAAAGATATCGCGAACTGTTGCAAAGGCTGCTACCGATGTCGCACACGCACCTAAGCCTTGTAGCAGTCGGGAAACCAACATCCACTCAATATTTTGAGCACTCCACGCCAATAAAGCGCTCATCGCGTAAATGGTGATACCGCCCAATGCAACAGTTCGACGTCCGAGTTTATCTGCTAGGGGACCTGCGAATAGCTGACCAACACCCATAGCAAATAAGAACCAAGTGATCGTGTCTTGTGCTAGCGCATTATCGACCTGAAAAGTGGAAGCAATAAGAGGTAAAGCAGGTAGATAAATATCAATCGCTAAAGGACTGAAAAGAACCAAAAGGGTCAATAACGCCATCTGTTTTTTACTATTAGAAAACTGGCTAGACACACAACACTCCGAATTGGATAAAGAACTTTGGGTAAAGCTTAATCATCTGATGATATGAATGGAAATGATGTATAATCATGAGCATTATTCCTCAGAGGAAATTCACTGTGAACGTCGAAAAACTGGCTCGTATCGATTTAAATCTATTGGTCTGCTTTAAAGTGCTGATTGAAGAGTTAAACGTTACTCGTGCGGCCCACCGATTGTGCTTAAGCCAATCCGCCGTAAGTAAATCACTGGCTAAACTGCGCATTCAATTTGATGACCCTCTTTTCACTCGAAACTCACATGGATTAACACCTACGCCGCGCGCATTGTTTCTTAAACCGAAACTGGATCTGTTGATAAATCAGTTAGAAGTGCTGACTCAACCCGAAGAGTTTTCTCCGCAAAGCAGTGAATACCGTTTTCAAATAGCAGCGGTAGAGAGTGTCTACCCTCTCATTCTACCCCATTTCTTACCGGCGATTTTTCAACAAGCACCTGGCGTGACAATTAGCACACACCCGTGGTCGGATAATACATTTAAAATGCTTCAACGCGGCGAACTGGATTTAGGCTTAACTGGAAAAGATATCGATATAAACGATGCCAAGCTGACTCTTCAACCACCCGATGACATTTGCGAGTTGGAAATTTATCGTGATTACCAAATGTGCATTATTCGCAAAAACCACCCTGCGCTAAAACAACCTTGGAATCTGGAAGCCTATCTCGCCCTACGCCATGTACAGGTGCGTTGTGATGGCAACGACCGTTGGTTGCTAGATTATCGCCTTGCAGATATTGGCGCCGACCGCGATATTGCCGTCACTGTGCCCGACTTTAACAGTGCCGCAAGTTTATGTTCATACACCGACTTTATCTTTACTGCGCCAAGTCATTTTGTGCAACTTGCGGCCAAACAGCTTGATTTGGTCGTGCTGCCACTACCGTTAGAATTCCCACCTATGGCTTACACTTTATTCTGGCACCGAGATAGAGAAAACGACCCTGCATTAGGCTGGCTACGTACGATGATCACACAAAAAACCGATCACCTTAGATAAAAACACCGCACTCAATTTGCGCTTAGCGGCTAAAATGAGTAGCTTAACTGTCGTAGTCCTTTTTGGCTCATCTATGGCCTAGTTGTACTCCGACTCTATTGAAGTGATTGCGAACCTCAATGGAATCGTAAACTGCATGAAGCAGATGGAAACAGCTCCCACACCTGAGCATGAAGGAGCGGTAATTTGAAGGAATAACACAGATGCACAACGATACCCAAAGCCGCGTGAATGCAATTCGCGAATGGCTAGCACAACATAATATTGATGCCCTACTTGTCCCACATGAAGACGAGTACTTGGGCGAATACGTACCAGCGCACAACGAGCGTTTACATTGGCTAACTGGCTTTACTGGTTCTGCTGGTGCTGCGGTAATCACCAAAGACAAAGCCGCTATCTTTGTTGATGGTCGCTACACAGTACAAGTAATAAAGCAGGTTCCTGCTGATCTATTCGAATACCGTCACTTGATTGAAGAGCCTGCACTAGATTGGATTAAAGACCATCTTGCAAATGGCGCGTCTGTGGCAATCGACCCTCGCATGCACAACGCTGCTTGGCTAGACATGGCACAAGCAAAACTTGCTGGCGCACTTGAGCTTAAGATTCTCGACAGCAACCCAATTGATGAGCTGTGGCACGACCGCCCTGCTCCTGTGGTTTCTGACGTTCGCCTAATGGCAACAGAAGCGGTTGGTCAATCAAGTGAAAGTAAGCGCCAAGAAATCGCAGAGCTCGTGAAAAAAGCCGGCGCAGACAGCGCGGTGATCACAGCACTTGATTCTATCTGTTGGTTGCTCAACGTTCGTGGTCTAGATGTATCACGTCTACCAGTTCTTCTTTCTCACGCGATTCTGCACTCAGACTCAAGCGTGGAATACTTCCTAGATCCTGCTCGTCTACCTGCTGAGTTTGACGCTCATGTTGGTGCCGGCGTGACGGTTCATCACCCAGAAGCATTGCAAGCACGACTAGAAAACCTAACTGGCAAGAATGTACTGGTTGACCCTGCGACAAGTAACGCGTGGTTTAAGCTGGTTCTACAAAACGCTGGCGCATCTGTGGTGAGTAAAGCTGATCCATGCCTAATGCCAAAAGCAGCAAAGAACGCTGTTGAAATCGCAGGCATGAAAGCATGTCATATCCGTGATGGCGTAGCGATGAGTAAGTTCCTTTCTTGGTTAGATGCTGAAGTCGTTGCGGGTAACCTGCATGATGAAGCGACGCTGGCAGACAAACTGGAAGCGTTCCGCAGCGAAGACCCGACACTTATGGATCTTAGCTTCGATACTATCTCGGCAGCAGGTGGCAACGCGGCGATGTGTCACTATAATCACGAGAACCAACCTGAACCTGGCAAGCTAGAACTGAACACACTTTACCTAGTGGATTCAGGCGGTCAGTACCTAGATGGCACGACAGACATCACGCGTACCATCGCGATCGGTCAGCCTTCACAAGAGATGATTAAACAATTCACTCTCGCGCTAAAAGGCCACATCGGTGTTGCACGTGCACGTTTCCCGAAAGGCACACGTGGTTACCAAATCGATACGCTAGCTCGTCAGCACCTGTGGGCGGAGGGCTACGATTACGATCACGGTACTGGTCACGGTGTTGGTCACTTCCTAAGTGTTCATGAAGGTCCAGCAAGCATTTCGAAGAAGCAAATCGACGTGCCTCTAACAGAAGGCATGGTGCTGTCCAACGAGCCAGGTTACTACCGTGCGGATGCGTTTGGTATCCGTATCGAGAACCTAGAGCTTGTTGTTGAAACCCCAACTAACGGTGACTTCCCTGTTCTGTCATTCGAGTCGCTAACACGCTGTCCAATCGACAAGCGCAACATCAATGTTGATATGCTAACTCGTCCAGAGCTTGCTTGGTTGAATGATTACCATCAGAAGGTATGGGATGAGATCAGCCCACTTGTTGAGGGTGATGTGAAAGAGTGGCTTCGTCAAGCAACGCTACCAGTAGCACACAGCTAGAAGCTAGAAGCTAGAAGCTAGAAGCTAGAAGCTAGAAGCTAGAAAAAAGTAGAGGGTTGATGTTTTGCATCAACCCTCTTTTCTTTACTTATGTTTCACGTGAAACATAACGATGACCAGTGTCTTTATTTGCTGATTAACCAGAATACGCCGAGTGCCAATCTCGCCATACAGGATCAAAGCCTTTGGCTCGAATCATATCTTCCACAGAACCCGCACTTCGCTCATCACTGATCTCAAACTGCTCGAGTTCAACATCATCCATCGCATAACCACCCGGCTGAGTTTTAGATGCAGCAGACATACTGGTGATTCCTAACGGTAATGCATTGTCTCTGAACTTTGGTGATTCACGAGTCGATAATGACAACTCCACTTCTGGATTCAACAGGCGATAAGCGCAGATCAACTGCACAAGCTGTTTATCCGTCATGACTGATTTGGGTTGGAGCGCGCCCTTACAAGGACGTAAACGTGGGAAAGAAATTGAGTAACGAGTCTGCCAATATGTGCGCTCAAGATAGTCCAAGTGCGCTGCCACATAAAAACAATCTGTTCGCCACTCTTCCAATCCTATTAAAGCACCAATACCTATCTTATCAATGCCCGCCTTTGCAAGACGATCGGGTGTATCCAATCGGTATTCGAAATCCATCTTGTTGCCACGCAAATGGTGCTCGGCGTAAGTCGAAGGATGATACGTTTCTTGATAGACCATCACCGCATCCAAACCCAATGTCTTGAGCTCAGCGTATTCGTCTTGATCAAGTGGCTGTACTTCCATCGCCAAATAGTTAAAGCGCTTCTTAATCATAGGCACCATTTCGCGGAAGTATTTCATACCCACTTTAGTTTCGTGCTCGCCAGTCACCAGCAATACGCTATCAAACTTCATGCGTTTAATGGCTTCAACTTCTGCAGCCACTTCGTCCCTATTCAAAGTACGACGCTTGATTCTGTTCTCCATAGAGAAGCCACAATAAGTACAAGCATTGGCGCACAAGTTAGAAAGGTACAGTGGAATGTAAAGCGACATGGTATTACCAAAACGCTTGCGAGTTGCCGAGTATGACAGCTGCGCCATTTGCTCTAAGTACGCTTCAGCCGCTGGTGAAATTAGCGCTTTAAAGTCTTCCAAATCACGCTTGGGTTTATTCAATGCTCGCTCGACATCTTGTGCCGTTTTCGCGTAGATCGACATCGAGATGTCATCCCAATTAAGCTGCTTAAATTGTTCAACGAAGCTCATGTTTTCCTCGCTTAATAGCTAAACCAATCTAGGACTAAAGCTCATCTAGGAATGACGTCAGTGGACTCGACGCAACCGCATGAGAAACCTTACCGGCAAGTCCAGCTTCATAAGCCATACGCCCGGACTCTACCGCCAACTTAAATGCCTTCGCCATCGCAACGGGATCGCTCGAAGCTGCAATCGCTGTATTGACGAGCACGGCATCCGCGCCCATTTCCATCGCACGCGCGGCATGTGAAGGAGCACCAATACCCGCATCAACAACGACAGGAACATTAGCTTGGTCGATGATGATCTCTAGGAAATCGTGAGAAACTATCCCTTTGTTAGAACCGATCGGCGCACCTAATGGCATGACTGCAGCACAGCCTACTTCTTCCAATCGTTTACATAGAACCGGGTCAGCATGACAATAAGGAAGGACAATGAAACCCTCACGAACCAGCTGTTCAGCGGCTGCAAGTGTCTCAATTGGATCTGGCATCAAGTACTTCGGGTCTGGATGAATTTCCAGTTTTAGCCAGTTAGTACCCAACGCTTCTCGCGCCAGTTGTGCAGCAAACACAGCATCTTTAGCATTCTTTGCACCTGATGTGTTTGGCAATAAGTTCACACCCGCTTGTACTAACGGCAGCAAAATATCGTCTTGTTGGTCGTTCACATCCACACGCTTCAACGCCATAGTCGCAAGTTGAGATCCCGACACTTGAATCGCTTCTGCCATTAATCGGCTGTTGGCAAACTTCCCGGTTCCCGTGAACAGTCTTGATTCGAATTGTTTATCACCAATTTTAAGCATCGACTTTAACCCCCTGCGATCGCTTGAAACAAAGAGATACTATCTCCCTGTGAAAGAACTGTGCTAGCCCACTCACTGCGCGGCACAACATTGTTATTAATTGCAAAAACGCAGCCCTTTTCTGGTAGCGCAAATTGACTAATGATTTGCTGTAGATTCGACTCACTGGCAACTCGATGTGACTGGTCATTGATGACAATAGTGATCACATCTAAGTCAGCAGCGGTCATTTGTGTTGTTTGTTGTTCTGATAACGTCATTGCTTCCAACTCTCTTAATTCTGCCTATTACTCGTATACTCGTAAGCTAAATCTGAGCACATACTTGGCACTGTTTGTCTTTGCTTATCGCCATGGTTTGCCATTGCAGTTTCAACCCATCAAACAGATGCAACTTGGCAGTCTCGACATGAAACTTTCCCGTCGCCAGTTTTTGAATTGCCGCTATCGCTTGGTAGTTACCAAGTGTGCCCACTACCGGGCCGACAACACCGCTCTCACTGCATTTTTGACTTTGTGGTAATTCGTCAAACGGATACAAACAGCGGTAACAGGCTTTACTCTGCACTTCTTGTTCACTTGGTGTTTGGTAATCAAAGACAGCAAATTGCCCTTGCCAACCAATTGCCGCCGCTGAGATGAGTGGCGTATTTTGCTCGAAACAAACTTGGTTAATTAGCTGACGCGTTGGCATGTTATCGGTGCAGTCGAGCACCACATCCGCTAGCATCACCTCAAGCTGAAGCTGTGCTTTGTCTAATCGCTTATTGATAGCACGAATTTGAACCATAGTATTAAGTTCAGTAAGTTGCTTTACAGTCGCTTTTGTTTTCGCAACTTGGAGGTCTTGTTCACGATAAATGATCTGACGTTGTAGGTTACTGCTATCAACTTCATCGTCATCGACTACAACCAATTTACCAACGCCCGCTGACGCCAAGTACAAACTCGCTGCGCTCCCCAATCCACCACAACCGATGATCAGCACATGCGATTTGCTCAAACGCTCTTGCCCAACTTCGGCAATTTCTGGCAGAGCGACTTGACGTTGATAGCGAAGGAACTGCTTATCCGTGAGCATGCTCGCCTCTCTTACTAAGCGCCAACTCACTATTCTGATCAGTAAACGTTAGCTGTCTTTCCTTCATCAGTTGTGCAAAAAACTCGATAACGAACTGAGGTGATTCTGCCAACGTAATAGCACGCACAACTGCCAAACTAGAGACGCCTGTGCGCCAAACTTGGTCTGCATTAGATTGGTCAATGCCACCAATCGCGACCGTCGGAAAGCCAAGCACATAGTCACTACCTGCTTTGTCTTTTGCGGGACGGAAAACCAACTCTGTGTTTCCGTAAGGAATGCTATCAATCAGCTTTTGATAAAGAGACAAGCGCACCAAACCTTGTGGTTTCGATGGCATCTGTTTTGTGGTGGTTGGGAAAATATGCCCTAGCGCGATGTAACTAGGATGAATTTGTACGATGCGCAGTAGCTCATAATAACCATGAGTAGAAAGACCAAGACGAATGCCGGCTTTAGTTAGCTGAGCCAAATTCGATTCTTCTATGTCTTCTTGTCCTAGGTGAACACCATAAGCGCCATGCTTGATTGCCAACTGCCAATAGTCATTGATGAACACTTGTGCTTGATACTGACGACCTAGCTCAATTGCTCGAATGATCTGTTGTTCTAAATCGGCTTGTTGTGGGTCCTTGATTCGCAGTTGAATAGTGTTGATGCCTAGTGGCAGTAAACGCTCAATCCAAGCAACGTCATCAACGACTGGGTAGAGCCCTAGACTTTGCTTAGTCAGAGTTGGAAAGCTAACGCTCTCGCCTTGTGCAGACCAACCAACTTGAATACCTAGTCGGTTATCCTCCAGTACAGGTGTGGGGAAATCATCAAATTGGTCAGCCCACCGAGTAGATCTTCCCTCATCAAGGTTGTCATTCAACAGTGTTTCACGTGAAACATTCGCTTGCTGAGTTAGCATTCCTCGAGCAAGTGTTAACGCATCTTCGATAGGAAAATCGAGTACTGTCAGCGTTACTATCCAAGCAAGGTGATGTTCAGGATTGAACATTGCGTTGAATTTGGACTTAACGGAAAGCGCTCTCACTTCGTTGTTAATTGGGTGACGCCAGATATCAAGCTGAAACACTTTCTCCTTTTCATCGGATACCTGCGTATCAGCAATGCCAATATGAATCGCTTTCGACGGTTGCTTAGCACACGCTTCTACCGATAAAGCAGAGCGGTAATAGAGCACAAATGAACTCTCATTCTCAGAGTCATAATCATCAATGAGATCAGTCGTTATGTGTGTGGTCTGTTGGCCGCGAACAAGCTGAATAGATTGAGTTGGGCTCACACCCAACTCAATGTCTTCAATGCAAAAACCCTGTTCTTTCGCCAACAACAAACATTGCTGAACTAAACCTGTCAGTTCAATCAACGATGACGGAATAAGGATTTTGCTCATTAGTCACTCACCTCGGCATGTGCTGCTGGGTGGTATAGCTCAGAACCTGACTCTCTAAATTCTTGCGATTTCTGACGCATCCCCTCAAGAGGGTCATCCAGCATTTTGATTGAGATAGCTTGGTCCGCAGCAACTTGCTCTGTGTCTTTCGCATATTCTCGAACCTCTTGCGAGATCTTCATCGAGCAGAACTTTGGCCCGCACATCGAACAGAAGTGAGCAACTTTTCCAGACTCTTGAGGCAAGGTTTCGTCATGGAAAGCGCGCGCGGTATCTGGATCGAGTGATAAGTTGAATTGGTCTTCCCAGCGGAACTCGAAGCGAGCTTTAGAAAGCGCGTTATCACGAACTTGTGCACCAGGATGTCCCTTCGCCAAATCCGCGGCGTGCGCAGCAAGCTTGTAAGTTATCATGCCTACTTTCACGTCTTCTTTGTTTGGTAAACCAAGATGCTCTTTAGGAGTGACGTAGCAAAGCATCGCACAGCCATACCAGCCAATCATGGCAGCACCAATACCTGAAGTAATATGGTCGTAACCTGGAGCAACGTCTGTCGTCAATGGGCCAAGGGTATAGAAAGGAGCTTCATGGCAGTGCTCTAACTGTTCTTCCATGTTCTCTTTGATCATGTGCATTGGAACATGACCAGGACCTTCGATAATCACCTGTACGTCGTATTCCCACGCTATCTTGGTTAACTCACCAAGGGTACGAAGCTCTGCAAATTGCGCTTCGTCGTTAGCATCGGCCACCGAGCCAGGACGCAGACCATCACCGAGAGAAAGTGCCACATCATACTTAGCACAGATTTCACAGATCTCTCGGAAGTGGGTATATAAGAAGCTTTCTTGGTGATGCGCTAAACACCATTTCGCGATGATAGAACCACCACGAGAGACGATGCCAGTAACGCGTTTTGCAGTCATTGGCACATAACGAAGTAGTAAACCGGCATGGATAGTAAAGTAGTCAACGCCCTGCTCTGCTTGCTCAATCAGGGTATCGCGCATCACTTCCCAGTTAAGGTTTTCAGCAACACCATTCACTTTCTCAAGCGCTTGGTACATTGGTACGGTACCGATCGGAACCGGACTGTTACGTAGAATCCACTCGCGAGTTTCGTGAATATTACGTCCAGTAGAGAGATCCATAACGGTATCGCCACCCCAGCGCGTTGCCCATACTAACTTCTCTACTTCTTCTTCAATCGAAGAAGTGACCGATGAGTTACCGATGTTGGCATTCACCTTGACCAAAAAATTACGGCCAATGATCATTGGTTCAGATTCTGGGTGGTTAATATTGGAAGGGATAATAGCGCGACCTTCGGCGACTTCTTTACGCACGAATTCGGCGGTAATATCTTTTGGTAGGTTCGCTCCGAAGCTTTGACCCGGATGCTGTTGATTCAGCACTTCATCGCGATACTTGGCACGCCCCATGTTTTCACGCAGCGCGATATATTCCATTTCTGGGGTAATAATACCTTTGCGAGCATAGTGCAATTGAGTCACACAATGGCCATCTTTGGCACGTCGAATACGTGGTAGATTACCGTAACGAAGATCGTCTAGTGTTTCGTCTTCTAAGCGTTCTTTGGTGTACACCGAGCTTACTTCATCAAGTAGCTCAGTATCGGCGCGCTCTTCAATCCACCCTTCTCTCAGCTTAGGTAAGCCGTTATAGAGGTCTATGGTGTGCTCTGGATCTGTGTATACACCCGACGTATCGTAAACGCGTACTGGCTCATTAGGTTCGAAAATAGGCGCTTCTTTTGTGCCTCCAATAAGGCTATCAGCGAGTGATATTTCACGCATTGGCACACGAATATCTGGACGTGAACCTTCTACGTAGACTTTGCTTGAATTGGGGTACGGTTGTACCGAGAGTGTATCAATGAACTGTTTTGCTTCCAGTCTCGCTTGTTTGCGACTCGACATAGCATTTTTCCTTGCTTTGTTATACTAGATAAAAAGTAATTGGATAAAAATGCTTGGCGGATAGATGCGACAAGAGGAGTCAAATTAAGGCTAGTTAAAGCTTACGATATTTGCCTGTAACAACATTCGACTTTTGATAGGTCAACCAGAAAGAACTCCGGTGTGAATATCTTCTCTTGTTCCCTTCGCAGATTCTAATCTGATCAGGTTCAACGGATCCCGAATTAACGGTCTCAGCCTTATGGCACTCCGACAAGTGATGTCAGTATATAAAAACGGCTTGGTGAAACCAAGCCGACCTGTTCAATTTTTAACTACTTTGCTAGCTGCGCATCAATAATTGAAAGCCTATCCACGCAGCTGAAATACTTAACACTACATTCAACAATACGTTCAACCCCATCTTAAAGAAAGCGCCCTGCTGCATAAGCAACACATTATCCATCGAGAAGGTGGAAAACGTCGTTAGTGCCCCTAAAAAACCCAAGCCAATCACTTGTCGCCAAGGTTCCGTTGCCAAAAGTTCATTATCGAAAGCTGCTATCAATAAGCCCATCATAAATGAGCCAACAACGTTAACGGTTAACGTACCATATGGAAAACCACGCCCCAATAAAATGACACAAAGTTCAGAAATTAAGTAACGAGAACATGCACCAAATGCACCACCCAATGCAATAAAACCCAAAACGGATAGTTGTCCCATAATTCCCCCAGAAAAGTTAATGGCGACATTGTAATCAAATTTACGGCAATAGTGATTATACAATCTTAGAATTCAGCAAAGTATAGCGCTTAAAACTTATCAAGATTTTAAAAGTTACAGGAGTCACTTTACTTCAATGTACCCCATCAAACCCGTCTTCATATGTTCAATTACATGACAATGGTACATCCAACGCCCTGGGTTATCTGCAACAAATGCCGCTTTCGCACTGCCGTTTTTTCCAAGTAAGACCGTATCGGTATGAAACGGTTCGTCGAGTTTTTTGCCATCTAACTCAAGAACCGTAAATGTGTGTCCATGAAGATGAATAGGATGATGATATTGGGTGACGTTCTTTAGGTTGAAGATATAGGTTTTTCCAATCTCCAATGTTGAAAGCGGCGCTGGAATATTATCTTTGCTCATTCCCTCCCAAGCCCGTTTGTTCATCAGCCAGAATTGGGGGATCGCTTTGCCCGATTGATCAGCAGGAGTGATCGCCCCCTCCCACTCAAACACATAATCGATTTGCTCTGCATTTTTCAAATCGAGAGCTGGTACAGGGTTGAGAGGTAATAAAGGCAGTTTCTGGTTGTTCGACAGGTCAGACTCAACAACGTCAAACTCGCACAAAGGGAATGGGAAGCGTCCTTTCATTTGACGCACATAAACACGTGTTCCAGCCTTCGGAGCAATCAATCCGATATCTAACCTCATTCCCGGACCAATTTTGTGCTGAGTGAGCTTATAAGGCGCTTTAACAGGATTACCATCAATAGCAATAACCCAAGCCTCTGCACCTTCAATAGCGATCGGGTAAGTAATGGTATTATCGACATTAGCAATTCTTAATCGCGTAGTGGCATTCTGCTTCAGCGTATAAACAGGTTCATGCACACCATTGACGCTACTCCACTCTCCGGGAGTCCCCATACGAGCGCTCAAGCGCGGTACCATAAGGTTCTTCCACTGACCTTGTTTGTCTAAATGCCAATGCTTTAGAACTATTTCCTGTTCTTCATCAAATAGAACAGGCTCAGCCTCTTCAACGATAATTAGCCCAACTAAGCCCATACCAAGTTGCTTAACGCTATTCATGTGGGGGTGATACCAAAACGTGCCTGCATCTGGCGGTGTAAATTCATAAACGAATGTTTCACCCGGCATGATAGGCGGCTGGCTTAAGAAAGGTACACCATCCATTTCAATAGGGATTCGCAAGCCATGCCAGTGGATTGCAGTCGGCTCTGAAAGCTTGTTAGTAAACCTAATTATAACTTTCTCGCCTTGGCGACAACGAATCGTAGGCGCTGGAATCGAACCATTAAATGCGAGTACGTCTGTGTTAAACCCAGGGATAAATTCTGCAGTAGAAGGCTCTGCAGTGATATCGTATATATATTGCCTCTGCTTATTAGTGCTCCTAGATAGAGAACATGCAGGTAGAACGGTAAGCGCGGAGATTGCTAAGGATGATTGAAGAAAGCGTCGACGAGATATATCCATACATAGTTACTCATTAATCCAGATCGGTTGAGTGTAACTAAATATAAATAGTGATTCCCCTTTATTATTAAAATTTCGGGCCACTGATCATTACAGCTAACTGTAGTTTCGTTCGTTCAGTAGATTAAATGCTGCCAAAGTACAGCAGAAAGCCATACTTACGGGATAAGAGTAGAAATAAGCTGTAATAATGAGAAGAAACCAGATACAAAAAAGGCCCTGACCTAAGTCAGAGCCTGATATATGGCAGGGGTGGAGAGATTCGAACTCCCAACACGCGGATTTGGAATCCGCTGCTCTGCCAATTGGAGCTACACCC
>NZ_JAWOVT010000024.1:0-34044 GCF_033340055.1 Vibrio sp. 1580 | reverse complement strand
AAGGTGAAGGCGATACCGTCGAGATTATTGACTTCAAATCTGAGCGCAAGCCAAATATGGAAAAGGACCGAGAGCGCATTTTGCACCATCAGCGCCAGCTCGAGATCTACGCGCACTTGGTCGAAGAAAATACCGGCTACAAGGTGAGCAAAATGCACCTTTATTTTACTGGTGAATCTTCAGGCTTACCGACCATCAGTTTTAATAAAAATACGGCAGCGATCGGCCAAACCATTGAAGACTTTGATAGTATTGTCGACAAGATAGAAAACAAAGATTTTTCGCTCAAAGCTCGACCAGACAAGACATGTGTCGACTGCAGCGCTCGTGCTTATTGTGACCGAAAAAATTGGAAGTTTTGCGCTTAGTAAGTGCTAAGTGACATCAAAGAACAAAGAGAATAAGACTATGTCTAATGACCAGACCAACGTAGAAAACTACGAATTTGAGCCGATTAAAGGCTACCCAATGCTTAATTGGAAAGGTAAACGTCCATTCCGTTCGACTCAGTATTTCCCTGCGCAACTAAAAGAAGTATACGGCCAAGAAGATGATAGCGGTTGGATTAACAAGATTTTCTGGGGGGATAACCTTCAGGTGATGAGTCACTTGTTGAAAGAATTTCGTGGAAAGGTTGACTTGGTCTATATCGATCCTCCATTTGATTCAAAGGCAGACTACAAGAAAAACATTACCTTAAAAAGTAAGAATGCAGCCTCAGATATGCAAGCGTTTGAGGAGAAACAATATGGTGATATCTGGGATAATGATGGTTACTTACAGTTCATGTATGAGCGTTTAATTCTTATTAAAGAACTACTTTCGCCACAAGGTTCTATTTATCTCCAATGCGACTGGCACCAACAGCATCATTTGAGATGTATTATGAATGAACTGTTTGGTGAGCAGAATCTAGTAAATCAAATTGTTTGGAAGAGAGGCCATGCTCACAGTGATGGTAAGCAAGGAGCTTCTCATTTAGGTCGTCTACACGAATATATTCTCCATTACCGTAAAGGTTCCCATTGTATCTTCAATCAGCAATATACTCCTTATGAGCAAGAGTACATTGATAAGTACTACAAGTTTATTGAAGAGGGTACTGGTCGTCGCTATTGGTTAGACAATATTCAAGGTCCGGGAGGGGCATCAAAAGGTAACCCTTATTATGAAGTGATGGGTGTGTCTCGCTACTGGAGATACAGCAAAGAGAAGATGGAGATGTTGATTGCTCAAGGAAGAATAGTACAAACAAAACCAGGGACAGTGCCAAAATACAAACGATATCTTGATGAGATGCCTGGTCGTCCAGTACAAGATGTGTGGGATGATATTCGCAGTTTAGCTGGAATGGGGGCTTCCACCAAAGAAAGGCTTAATTACCCAACTCAAAAGCCTATTGCCTTGTTAGATAGAATAATAAAAACATCTACCAATGAGGATAGTATAGTTTTTGACTGTTTTATGGGGTCAGGAACGACACAAGAAGCTGCAAATAGATTGGGGAGAAAGTTTATTGGTGCTGATATCAACCTTGGTGCTGTTCAAACAACAACCAAGAGACTGGCTTCGGCTAACGTAAACTTTGAAGTTTATAACGTTAATAACTATGAGGTTTTCCGTAATCCTGTCGAGGCAAAGGAACTTCTCCTTGAAGCCTTAGAAGTCCAACCGCTTGGTTCTAATACTATATACGACGGTGAAAAAGACGGTTTCAAAGTTAAAATAATGCCAGTTAACCGCATAGCGACCAAAGAAGACTTAAACGATCTAATTCAAGGCTTCCCTTATAAGCAATTCGAGGAACGTAAAGAAGCGAATCCAAATCAACCAGTAGAAGAGATCATGCTGGTTTGTATGGGGCATGAGCCAGGACTCGGCGCAATTCTTGAGAATGAATCAGGCTACAAGATGAAAGTCGAAGTGGTCGATATTCTGCGTGATAAGTCTGACCTTAACTTTAAGTACGACTCGGAAGCGTCTATTGAAATCAAAGACGGTAAGTTATTTATCGAATCCTTCTACCCACGCAACTTGCTACAAAAGCTTAGCCAACAAAAAGACGACGTGACTGAGTGGCGTGAAATGGTCGAATCTATCATGATCGACTGGAATTACGATGGCGCTGTGATGGAGCCTATTGTTATTGATATTCCAGCAAAAGACGAGTTTGTCGCTGGCGAATACGAAATCCCAGAAGGCGCGAATAACATCAAGATTAAGATTACTGATTTACTCTCTGAATCTTATGAAGAGGTGATTGCGCATGGCTAAAAATGCTCAAGAGAACTTCGAACTCAACAACGCATTCTACGTGCATTTACACGAGTTCTATAAGATGCATCGCGGTACGGTTCGCAAACACTATTCTCGTCTGAGTAAGGCGTTTCTCGATTTTAACGACCCTTCTCGTCCGGGTAGCTTCTTGCGCACACCGCAGTTCGAAGCGCTCGAGATTTACGTCTTCTTGAAAGAATTTTTGGACAACAAACCTGTCTATCAGCTTTTCGAAGATTGGTACGGTAACAAAGGACGCTTCGAAGAACGTGTATCAGGTATTGGCGCCATTGATGGCCAGCTAATGCAAGGGGACATGTTCTGGGAGATGTCTGAGAAGGACTACAAGGGCATCTTTAAAAAGATGAAGGCCAGCAATGGTGGCCGACTGTATCCTAACTACATCTTCGCTCTGACGATGGGTACCGGTAAAACCATCTTGATGGCCACTTGTATCTTCTATGATTTCTTGGCTGGCAACAAAAAGAGCAAAGACGACAACCGCTTTATTCAAAACGCGCTTATTTTTGCACCAGATAAGACGGTGCTGCAGTCTTTGCGCGAGATCGAGTCTTTCGACCACACCAAAGTCGTGCCATCGGAATACATGCCGATTGTTGCAGAGTTTAAGTTTCACTATTTAGAAGATGCTGGGGTGTCGCTTAATACACTTGATGGATCTAAGTTCAACATCATCGTATCGAACAGCCAGAAGATCATCTTGCGTCGCGATAACAAGGGAAAATCAACAGCGGACAAGTTGTTTAGCTCGGGTAAGGAAGCTTATCAGGGCATTGGTGGCGTTGTTGATGACATGATGGACGTTCTCGGTCTTGATTCAGAAACAATGAACGTCGCTCCAGAAGATGAAGCCGATCTTGTGACTAACCAACGCTTTGAGAAAATCAAGCGCCTTCCTCAGCTAGGGATCTTTGTCGATGAAGCACACCA
This sequence comes from Vibrio sp. 1580, assembly GCF_033340055.1. Taxonomy (NCBI): domain Bacteria; kingdom Pseudomonadati; phylum Pseudomonadota; class Gammaproteobacteria; order Vibrionales; family Vibrionaceae; genus Vibrio; species Vibrio sp. 1580. Next base: position 30,816 of record NZ_JAWOVT010000024.1, on the reverse strand, counting down.
TGCTTTTGGTGCGAAGCTCGCAAAAGATATGGGCGCGAAATCCGATAATACGGCGAACTCTTTGCGTAAGACGATTGATGAACTAGCAATCAATCTAAAAGCAGCCGGGACTAGGGTCGTTGGCTGTTATAACTACACGGGTACCCCTTACGTTGGTAACGATGTGCTACCAGAGGTGGTCTACGCCTATGGTTTGCGTAAGGCAATAGACAATAATTACCTGAAACAGGTGAAGTTGCACAGCTTTACTCAGACTCGTCAAAAGCAGTTTCTAGAGATTGCAATCGACAAGTTCTTAGAAGGTGCCGAAGAAGTAGGTCGCCCAGAAGATATGTTGCCTAAAATGGCTATTTTCGGGACGACGATCGAAGAGATAAACGATGTGGTTCGCCCTGCAGTAGAGGAAATTCTCGCTAAACGTGGGATATCATCAGACCGAATTTTGGTTAACGTTGGTGATAAGAAGCTCACTACGGATGACGACATTCGCGAGTTTAACCGCCTAGATACGCCGAAATCGGAAAAACAATTTATCTTGTTGGTGAATAAAGGTCGCGAAGGTTGGAACTGTCGTTCGCTGTTCTCTGTGGCGATGTTCCGTGAGCCGAAGTCTAAGATATTTATACTTCAAGCTACCATGCGTTGTTTACGGGCTGTTGGTGATCGCCAGCACACTGGTCAAGTATTCTTAACCGATGAAAATATGAAGCTGCTAGATAAAGAGCTTCAAGCGAACTTCCGCATTTCTGCCGACGAGATGAAAGAGCCGGATCCGAACAAGGTGACGGTGAAAGTAAAAGTCGAGCATCCGAGCATTAAGATTCCGATTAAGCGCGTACGTCGCCAGTTCAAGTTGATTGAAAAAGAAGATTTGGACAAAGGCTATGAGCTTGGACTAAAAGATGTCGATGTTGACAGATATCGCATAATTCACTCGACCCAAGACGGCCTGCTGATGCCAGATGATCTTGGCTCCGCGAAATCTCGAGTGCATAGCGATATTTCCCATATCAAAGAACAGCGCACTTTTTCAAAGCTTACACTGGTTGCCGATATTGCTCGTTACCTGAACAAACCGTGTTTGGAGGTCGAGAAAATAGTGGCAGGTACCAGCGAAGGCTTCGAAGGTATCTTGAAGATGGTAAATGAGTTCAACGAGGTGCTTTACGATGAGGTTATTCCTCGCCTGTTCAAGGCTATCTATGACATCGAAGCCGAAACTATTACTGAGGAATTCGAAGTCGACCTTGTGAAAGAACCACCAATCGACCCAGGCTATTACCCTGTAACGGTATCGAAAGATAAGGTTATTAGTAAGTCTAGCAATGAGTCAAACCCTAATGTCGCAAAAAGTTTCCACCTCGATAACTATTGCTTTGACTCTAATCCAGAGAGAGACTTCTTCTGGAGCATGTTACACGAGGAGAAAGTCGATAAGATTTGGTTTACTGGTATGCTAACGCACGGCCAGAGCGACTTTGTGATTCATTATGTGGATAGCGAGACACAGCGCGTTCGCAGCTACTACCCAGATTTCTTGATCAAGAAACAAGATGGCTCTTATGTGATGATTGAGGTTAAAGGCGAGCACATGATTGACTCTCAAAATGTAAGAGACAAGAAAGATGCCGCTGACCTAATGGGCGTGGCTTCTGGTATTGGCTACGAAATCATTGCTGGTAAAGCAGCAGAAAGTGGTGCATACGGAAGAGAATTCCTGAACTAGTTACCCCACGGCTAGCACCCCAATATAGGCTTCCACCTAAGTTTTAGAGCTATGGAAGCCTTTTTATATCGCAACTTCTGAATATCTTTAGCAAAGAAGAGAAAGTGCTTCCCAATCTCTTTTCATTGTTATGATCCATTATCAGAACTTTGCATGATGTTATCAAAAATAGCATCGGGGTCATCATTATCAAACATATCGTAAAATTCTAACCCTTTCGAGCGCTCAGCTTTCTCATTCTCTTCTTTTTCAACTAGCTTTCGCCAGTTGTGGTCGAAATAATAAGCCCCAATCTTCTCTGCTGGGTTTACTATTCTGTGCACCACTGGCTCATCACTGGCCATCTGCTCTACAACATAAAGCCAATAGTTATCTTGCTCTTTCAAACAGAGATCAAACTGAGTCTTGCTTAAGCCCACGCCTGTAGCATTCCAGTTATTTAGTACACTCTTAACTTCAACATAAATACGCTCATCGCTGTCCGTACGTTTAGCTAAAATGTCATAGCCGGGGTTGGTACCTCCTAACAACGTCGCTTCAAACCCAGAGCGCTCAAGTAGTTCACAAATTAGTCGTTCGGCCCGATCTGCATACTCTTTTGTCTCTGAAGTGCAGCTGTTATCCAACCTTTCCCCATCATGTCCATTAGGGCTAACATAGCTCAGCATTCGGAACCCAGAAGAGTCACCCTTAATAGTATCGCTTGATGAGGCACTCTCTTTTCGATTCCCTGTCTTAGGGGGATGACTGCTATCTGATGTCGCTCTTTTCTTCTTCACCTCATCAGGCAAAGATAGTGTTGTTCTCTTTTTCTTAGTGGTGCTTTCTGAGCTAGTGTATTTCTTGCTTGCGCCACCGTTTGTTGTTTCTACCTTATCTTTGTCTTTATGCTCAAGTTTACCTTCAAGGGCTGGTTTTTGCTGTTGCTCTGGGATAGTACTTTTCGTCGGGTTCTCGTTACTAGCGAGCTTTTCACTTGTCGGAGCAGTGGTTTCCTTAGACACAGGTTGCTCTTCTAGAGCGGGGCCTTTTATTTCCGAAGAACTGCCTTCTGCGACTTCATCATTTGCTAGCTCAAACTCTGGCGGCGCTTCTGTTTTCAAGGCTTGCATCATTTTTCGCAGTTCGTCGTTTTCTTTTTTGGTTAGGTTCCACCCTTTTCTATCCATAAAGGACTCTGCTCTTTTATCGCTCGCACCAAGAAGACGGATAATAGTATCTTCGTGCCGTCTGAAGTCTCGACGAAACAGCATCTTTGACAGTTCAGAAGCTACGTCTTCTTTTAATAACTCTTCGCTATCTTGCGGGGTATAATAGATAGCGCCATCTCCAGCATATGTGCTGCTATTTATACGCACCGTTACCCTGCCAAGGCTGTAACAGATGTCGATTTGTTTACCAACCAGCACCTCACTTGCTCGAACTACGTCTTGCAGTTGCTCAGAAGTGAGCCAATCTTTGTCTGACGTACTTTTTACTAAGCACGCTAGCAATCTCTTTGTGGCCATCGTCAATAAGGGGTTGTCCGGAGCTTCACACAAGTCCCCCGAAAACTGGGCTTCGGTCTCAAGCACTTCACTGGTAGCTTGGACTCCCAACAATTGAAAAAGAGGTTCATAACGACTTTGAGTTTTCCCTTCTGGTATCCAGAGAAACTTAACCCCTTCCCGTTCTAACTCGGTACGTAACGAACGATGAACATCACTCGCGTAGATATTTTGGGGCTGAACCCAATGAGTACCATGTTTTTTATTTTTGTAGCTGAAACAACGAGCCTCTTCCACAAACTCTTGAAGCCAATCAGGGTGTTCTTCTCCTCCCAATTTTCGAAGATAAGCCAGCAACCTGTCATAAATGACCTCTAATTGATCTCGCAGTTTACCATTAGCCTCCTCATCCTGCAGCGCCAACCATGCCCGTGCAAAATGTTCAGGGCTAGGCTTGTCTGCCACGCCAACAGAACTGATCCAAAACAGTCGAATCTGCTCGTCGTAGAAATCGGAAAGCCAGTGAAACTGATCTCCTAAAACCGAAGACTGGGAAGACCAAATTGCCTGCTTGGCGGTGCACCAATATTTGTCACCAGATGGACAGTAGATCAATGCCTCTCTTTCAAAAAGCTCTCTAAGGTCATCAACCTGGTTCGCTAAACGACGATATATAGTCGATAACTTTTGGATATCCATCTTCTGGTTGCATTCTGACCAATACCTTAAGGTTTTAAGTATTGAATCCGCTGATACTTCTACCGGAATTTCCAGTAATTTGACTAACTCAGAAGGTACCTCTTCGCTAACAAAGTTGAGTGCATCTCCATAGTTTCGGATATTCTCATCTGTTGCCGCGAATACTTCCCCAATCGCCTTTAAGCCATTATTAGTTGGTAACCAAGCCAAACTCTTCATCGCAAACCACAACTCAGTATCCACTTGCGTTTGGTGGTGATGATTGTAAAAGTACTGAATAGGCTCCAATTTCCATGAACGCTTGCTGTTGACCATCGCGACTCTTCCCGACTCTTTTTCCAGAGCTCGGGTCAACCAACGATAGAAATTTTTACGGAATTCTGTGTCTTCAAACTTTTGGGGGGCGAAAAGACAAGCTGGAGAGATAATTAAACAAGCTTTTTTTCTGGGCCGGCTAGGTCCAGACTGCATAGTTTTGAATTCTTTATAGAGATAGTCCCTATAAGTCTTTGAAAAGTTTTGATTATCAAGAATTTCAAAAGGGTAGATGTTGATGCTGTGGTGTTTAACAGGTCGGCTACTTGCTTTGAATACCGAAAAAATGTCGCTTACTGAACGTTTTGGATATTCACGGAACAAACGAATATAGTCGTCAGAAAGGACAATAAACTCTTGTTTTTCTTCGGAACTATAAATGGTTTTCCACTCTGTGCCACCTTCATATGATGGCGGAGTTACAACGTGTTGCTTATCCAAAACGTTAATAACGAACTCTCCGGACTCTACTTTAAGCGGCAATTTAGAGCTCAGTAAGCACAAGTTCTCTTTTTTAAGTGAATCCCAGTTTTGAACCACGAATTGGTTTACTGCCCAAAGAGAGTCTTTGCTGATTTCATTGATGTGTTCTTCACAAAATGGCAACGCTACTTTGAACAAATATTCATCTTGACTCATTGGCATGATTCCAAAAAAGCTCTTGATAAATGTTCGAACTATCTGCTCATCCGCAAGCAGTTTCTGCAGCTCTGGATTCAATAGGGAAAAATCAGCTTTAACTCCGTTTGCAGACAAATCTGGGTATTCAATGCGAGTGTTTGAGTTTTCAAACACTTTATCTTCTGTCGATAGAAGTCGATTATTTTTACAAGGAATAATTCTAGAACTCTCAAATGTGGATTTACATGCCCACGGGTTATTAATGCTTGAAAGCCAAGAATACAGTTGGATAAACCAACTCATCGGTTGCTGTGTTAACTCATCTTCTATCGCCTGTAAGAAAACAACGAGCGCAAGAGGACGGTTCTCAACTTTACTGATCAGAGGGCTCAATTGTTTTTCAAAGTTATAGGCCTGCTGGCTGGCAAAACGCAACTCCTGATAATCATCGTCACAAGGCATCCCTTCGAGCAATTCAGTCAAAGGAGGAGGAGCAATAGTCACCTCAAGAGGCGTTGCAATCTGACCGTCTGTAGTAGGAATAAAACGTAGCTTACGAAGTGTCGAAGATGTGTGTTCAAAAATTGGTGACAAGAACTCTAAGTTACAGTGCTCTCTCAAAGGTATCCAACAAAACGCTTCGCTCATGGGAAGTGTTCGGACTAACTCACAAATACTATCAGCGGCAAACTCTGCCACTTGATTACAAATCCAATGATTCCATTTTTTATCAACTAATATACTTTCTCGGCTAGCTGGTAATAAAAAGTCAGCATTGATTAAGAATGGAAGCCCACTAAAAACCTCTGTCGGAAGATAAGAAAAGACTTTGAACCTTGGGTTAAACGGATTTGTAAGGCCTTTGGGGAATGCTAAACAGAGCTCTCGCTTAATTACGTTCTCTCGTTTGCTCTCTTTTAAGTCTTCAGGAACAAGTATTGTTTTTTTTCTTACAATATAGTCAGTGGTCTTTGTATTTCCTTCACTCTCATTAATTAACGAGGTGTAGCTTTCGTGCTCTTCCTTAGAGTAACGTCGTGTACTCCCATCTAGATGAACTGTCAACTCACTGATTTTATTCAAAAACAAAAGTAACGAAGCATCTAGGTTGTCCAATTCCTGTCGAATTTTTAAAAGGCAGTCTAGTTCAGGATCATCTCGCAAAGGAAGTAAGATGCAGGTGTTGTAAGTCCCAAGATTTTTTTGAACTACTTCTGGGACGCGCTCTTCCCAATAAGGAATAATGTAACCAAGTCCCGTTTTCTCATCACTGTCACGGAAAGAGAATTGGAATCCATTTGAATAAATGTGAGGTGAAGGTGTCACAGAAAAGACAGATTTAAACCCAATGCCTTTTTCTCCAATGTAGCCTGAATCTTTGCTGTTCTTCTTAGTTGACCCCCCAACAGAGGACACAGCCTTAACGTTCTTAAGTTCGAAACCCAGTTCATTATTATAAATAGCTAAACAACCTTTAGTCCCGGCAGTACCAGTGGGGTCGATATCCAGCAACTCGAAATGCAACTTAGGCTCCACTCCTACTGCATAGTGGTTATCCTCAGCGTTCTGGATTAATTCAAAAACAAAGTGCACGTCCTTTGAATAAAGCTGCTCAGACAACACTTGAACACTATTATGCAAATCGATTTTGATGTCATCGCCAAGCATACTCTCACCACTACTTTCCTGAATGTGGTATTTAGTTTTTCGGTATTCGAGGAGCTGCTGTTTTGGGGTCATAACTAATGGCTCAGAAGAAAATATAAAAGTACAGTGTATCGTTCTTATAAATTATTCATCAAGTAAAAGCCCTACTCAAAATCAGGCTTAAAGTTTTCACAATTACGTTGTTTACCCACCAAAAGCGAATAGTTCCCTTTAGCCTTTTCTAAACGAGAAAAATCAGAAGCCGGGAACCTGCTTTATTTCGCGAACCTCTTCACTCGTCCCTCCCTCAATCGGTGGCTCAACCAAGCCAATAAAAAATACAAACAGCGTATTTCCCCATTGTCTTGGCCCTACGGGTCACAATCAGGGCTATAGGGTTCGCGCTGCCAGCCAAGTGCTGTCTGACCTTGGTTGAGAGCTGTGCATTTAGATCCTTGTACTCATTTTCCCTCGTGCGTTTGCGCTAACTTCTTAACCTTTAAAACCTCAGAACCTGCCCGTAAAAAGTGAAATGGACGCTACGCGCTTTTTACGGGCAGAACCATGGAGGTTTTGAAGGGAAGTTAGGCGAAAACGACGGTGAAAATTCAATCAAACAAGGAGCGTATCATGTCACATTCCCTTTCTTCCCAAGTTCACAGCACTACGGCAGCCAGCGCGAGCAACGTATCCCCGTTGCATCACTCAGGCTCTACAACAGTGAAAGTTGCGCCCTGCTCAGTATTGGTGAATTGGTCGGAGTCTTCTCGCTTGAATAAGGGTGAGGAATTCCCATTCGATATTTTTGAGGCCATTGCGTTAAAAGCGGCGTTAGACAATCCACTAGGTGGTTACGATAAAACCGACATTACGGTGAATTTCGATAATGGCCATCAGCACCGCTGCCGCATCGATCTGGGCTGCGGTGGCAATGAGTGTGGGTTTGCGGATCACTGTTTTCGTGTGCTCGAGTACGCCCTATCGCTTGAGAAAAGTGAACCGTCGCATTGGTATTTTACTCACGCTCAAGGGCGCGAGCTACTCGCACTGCTTAAAACATATCAGTTAAATCGGCATACGGTGGCGTTGTCTCGCTCTCAGGTGTTAGCGCGCACCCGTTTAGCGAAAGCCCAACAAGAAGCAGAGGAACTGGCCAAGGCTGAACAAAGAAAGGCAGCCCATCAACAACGAGTGGAACAAGAGAAAACGTTTCAAGCCTCTCTATCAATACCGGATTGGGCACTGGGAGCAATTGTGGCGACATACACGGTCTTTGATGAGGACAACAGCGCTCCCTATGCGGATGATTACCGATTCAATACAGAGAAAACCATTATTCTCGCTTGGTCTAAACATACACGCCGGTTATTTCCAGAATTGCGTAAAGCGTGCTTAAACCATGAGGATACGACGTTTTTAGCGGATAAAGCGCAAAGCTGTGAGCATCGTGAAAACTATTCGATGGGTGCCGGTACCTACCTCACGAATAAAGATTTTATTCGTTGTGGTTGGTCTGTGCGTAAAGTGCGCTTTTGGCGTGAAGACAACAAAGCGGTTTACGTTCCATTGGGTGAACTGGCTCAAACAGTTCAAGCATAACTGTGCGGGGCTAACGCCCCGCCCTACCTTTGCAAACTATACTGAGGCATGACAATGTCACAAAATAGTCATTTCACTATCGATGATCGCTTAGTCCACTTGTTCGAAAAGTTAGCCGCATTAAACCCACCCGTAGGTCAAATGGTGGCCGCGTTGAATGTTGTGCTTGCCGAGAACGGCGAGAAGATTGTGACTAGAGAAGATTTTGAGCGATTTTTAGCTCAGGTTGATGAATAGGAATGAGGAAAGGCGTCACGATGACGCCTTCTTCTACTTATCAAGATGAGCGAGTAGAAAGTCTTACATCTATGATCTGTTTTGGATCTGAATGCGAGATTGTGAAAGTAAGGTCCACTGCATCATCTAATTGATACTGTAACCAACCATTTTTGATCACCCCTGGAAGTTTTCGAGGGCCAACCTCTTTATTTGCAGTACCTAAAGTGGCTAACACCGAATCGAGATTATTTAGGTCACGCATATTTATCTTGTCGTCCGAAAGCAAGTCCAACAGCTTGTTATCAAGAGGAAAGCTAGCGATAAAGAACGTAAGTTCTTTGTTTTGGTTGAAAATCATATCAACTTTGTCGTCGTAACAAACAAGATCATATCGGTCGTCCAGTTCTGGCTCAAACTGCAGCGTGTTTCCTCCAATAAGGGACGTGAAGGAGCTGTTTTGTACTAATTCTTCATAACGGCAATTTAGCCAATTAGTTATTTTTTTCATAAATTCCGGATTCTTCGTTAAGTCTGTTTAGCTTGTTAAAAGCAGCTTCTATGTCTTTTTCAGAGTAACCATAGTCTTTTAGATGTGTTTTTAGAATATTCATATCCTTTTGAGCTGCTTCACGCAAATCTTTTGAGTCTAGGCTACTTTGTGTAGCTGTATTTCTCCCTCCATATGTTCGAGAGAAATCTTTATGCACTTCATGAGGGATAGCAACTCCATTAGTCGCTCTTTTCAATGCTGCTAGTTCTTTTTTAGTCAATGGTTGGCCATCACTTTCAGCCCATTTTTGGATAGCTTTGAAAGACGGAATATGATCTATATCCATTCCATCTTTAACACTTCTTGGAGCAAGTTCCCCGTATGTTCCGACCTCAAGGGGCTTCACCTGGGGGGTGGCTTTGCCCGAACTATTTTGTTTGTAAACTACATAGAGCGGAGCAATGCCTGAGCTTTCAGGGAATACCAAGATCGCATCACGCCAGTCTTTCTCTTCAGGCGCAGGCGTAACGGTGACGTTCGCATCGCTATCCGAGTGGATTGGCGTGACCAGTATATCGTCTTTTTCAAACCCATCACTATGATCGGGGGTAGTTTGCCAACTTGCTTCACCGTTTTCTTCTGGAGTCCAATATATGGTTGGTCCGTTCTCTTCAATCGCAACGGACAACTGACCATTGTTCCCTTGTTTCACATATTTGATGGGGATTCGTGTGTCATCTACATGATAGCCCTGTACGTGCGGATAAAACTCACCATCTTGGGGCTCGGTAATGTGGACACGAACGCGGCTTTGCGCCGTGGTTACTTGGCGTAAATCTTGGTCTGTGTATTGGGTGTTATCGCCAAATAAGCTTTGCTGCATGGCAAACAAAGCGCCAATACCTTCGACCTGCCAGCGGTAGCCCTCGACGATTTTGTCTTTCAATGTGCCGGCCAGTTTATCTAACTGCATCGCTGCGGTTTGGGTTTGCTGCATTTGCTCTGGGGAACCGGCGACAGCTGCGGAACTGCCCATAGCCATTTGTGCTTGTGTCGCTTGAATGGCGGGTATGACAGCAGCTGGGTTTGCATTGGCTTGTGCAAAGAAGAATGACCAAGGACCAAAGTTACTTATTGACTCTTGTTGGTCGCCAATTTCAACACATCCCTCTGGTCTGGTGCAGGATTTAGCGAACACGAGCGAGCTTGTGGCGTCTTTTAAATTGAGGATTACCACATCGCCTTCTATGCAATCGGCAGTGTTAATGGCTCTATATTTGGTCAACCCGAGCAATGGATCACTGTGCTGATAATGACTGTTGCGGATGTTGTTGTAAGTTTGTGGGCGCAGCGGCGGAAAGGTATTCTTTTTGTCCGGTGCTTGTTGTTGCTGTTTCTCAGCAACAATAATTTCATCACCTACCGCAAGTGACAGAGGGTCGGCCTCAAACACTGGGTTAAGCAAGAGCAAGGCTTTAGCTCCCATACCATATAGTTCAGCGATGCTTTGCCAGTCTTCCCCTACCGTTACGGTGTGCGTCGCTGCGGTTTGTTCCGCTTGCGTCTCATCGTTGTTACCTTCTGAGCGCGCTTCTTCCGGCTGTTTGACCGCATCAAACAATGCGGGGATATCCAACTTTATACCGTTTTCACACAGCCAATCTTCACTGAGATTATCGAGCTCTTCGCGCGTGATTTGTCGCTCAAGATAAATGATGTATTGATTTTCGATGATTTGATCGGCTAATTTCCAATACACCAAAATAGCGCTTTGGTCTTTAGTAAAACCACGCTCGTCATTGAGCTTGTCTTGTGTCGATTGCGTAGCGTAAAACGCCCATTTTTCTTCCCCAAGAATTTTGTATTCTTGGACAAGTTCACCATCATTAAAGTGGTAGTAATAGCCTTCTGTAGGCAAACCTAAACGTTCACCCAATCGCACTGCAGGGACAACAGGTATAAAACCTTCCTCAGCTTTATGGCTGCCGGCTTTTTGTAATGTGACGGCTTCCAATGGTGTCAGTCCGAGATTGTCATCAGCGATGTGGATATTTAAACGCTTTGGCTCATCAAACACACATAACGCTGTGTAGCGGGTGCCTTGCTCGGTATTGGCTTGCTCCCAACGGGTCACCGCGTTCTCTTTTTCAGTTTTCGCTAAAGCAAAGTCACTGTGCACCATTTTCTTTATGGTGGTATCCGAGCATCCGACTTCGAAGCTGTACTCAAACTCCTTGATTAGTTCCTCTTCACTTTCGGTTGCGATTGGCGGCGACGTGTAAACTTGTTCGGGCGTCGAGGTTTCCAAGATACAAGAGCGGTAACCTCCCGTTGTTCTGGTGGTTTTCGTTATTGCTAACAAATTATTAGCCGCATCATCCGAAAGTTCAGAGATAACCTCAGAATTCAGCCGCCAAGTTTTAGGACCTATTGGGTCGTTGTAACTAAGTAGAGCGGGAATTTGAGGCGTATCACTCACGAGCACGAGATTGCCTTCGTAGAGATGCTGCTTTAGCTGTTCAAAAGTAAGATGTGAAGGAATAGCAGAGGCGATATCCGCTTCCGAAATATTATGGAAGTTGCCCTCTATCAATCCAAATTCATGAGACATCACTTCCGAAAGAGGGAGGACTTTGTGTGACACGTTAAGACCTAATTTAGACCAAGAATACTCCTATAAAGCAAAACTTACGCCATGTAAATTTACCAATAAAAACAAAAACTTAAATAATTGCTAGCACTGAGAAATTAAGATGTTGTCAAATTTTCTAATTTCTCGTCAATCTATCCAATTTATTGAATCAGCACCTGAGTCAAAAAAATAAATCGTTCCATTAATTTTACCTACACACCTTAAAAATTAAGGGATATACTATTTCCAATTCCTACACGGAGGCAGAAATGGATACTCAACAGACCACCCAGAGCTTTCAATCGCTTAAACAAGGGGCTGATGCTTATATCAAGCGTCGAAACTTACGATTACTCGCGAATCACCGCAAAGAGCTGCGCAACTTCACTCGAGCAGAAGCTTCCACCTATTTAGCTATTGATGCTAAAACTCTTGATCGATATGTTACTTCTGCAGGTATCGACCCGCGTCGCCATGAGGACTCTCAATGGTCGATTGATATAGAAGAAATGTATCGTGTAAGAGACTTATTACCTGAAACCTTACGTAAAGAGCCGAAATTCCAGCGTGGTGAAAAGCAGTCAACGCAAGTTATCGTAATCCAAAACCAAAAAGGTGGTGTTGGTAAGACAGTATCTGCCGCAACTGTAGCATCGGGCTTAGCGACGGAGTTTCACCAAGAATATCGAGTAGGGTTAATCGATATGGATGGCCAGGCGACTCTATCTATGTATTACGCGCCAGAAGCTGACCAGGAAGGCAACCTTTCTGTGGGCGATCTCATTATGCGTAACTTTGACTTAGACGAGGATGAAACGTTCGAGCAAGCGGTATCTGAAGCGTTCTTAGAAACCACCATCCCCAACTTACGTATTCTTCCTGCTTCGCAAAGTGACAGAGCAATTGAAGGGTGGTTTCATGAACAAGTATTCACACATAAGCTACCATCCCCCTACTCTATTTTGGCCGACATCATCGATGCAGTAAAAGATGAATTCGACATCATCATCATTGATACGCCGCCTTCTCTAGGTTACGCGACTTACAATGCGTACTTTGCAGCAACAAGTGTTGTTTTCCCGTTATCAATTACCGAAAACGACATCGATGCTACTTGCTCATACTTTAGCTATATCCCACAAGTTTGGGCGTTGTTAGCCAATGCGAATCATCAAGGATATGATTTCATGAAGATATTACTGACAAACCATCGTGATAGCTCAACGACTACCGAGTTGATGAATAGCCTTTATGAACATTTTGCGCCTTACTTATATTCCAAAGAATTCAAGCATAGCGAAGCGATTAGACAAGCTTCTTCCTTACTTGCCACCGTTTTCGATATGTCAAAAAGCGAATACCCGAAAAGCAAATCCACTTTCCAAACGGCGCAGCAAAATGGTTATGAAGTAATTAGCCAAATTCAACGAGATATTTTGAGTGTTTGGCGCGAACAGGAGCAAGCATAATGGCAAAAAAACGTGGTGGTAGTCCACTAGGTAATACACCAGGCGCAGTTGAGGCTCAACAGTCAGCAGCAAAAGCGAACCTGACCACATTAACGCAACAGCTCACGGCTGAGCTGGATAGAGCCGGCACTAATGCAGCTGAGTTTTTGCGAGAACAGTTTGGAATTGAGTCTGTCGGTCAGAGCGTGGTTTGGCAGTTAGCGTCGGGGAATAGCGCGACCTTCAATGAAGTGACTCTGTCATACGAACAAGTTCGTGATGAGACGTTTGTTACCTTTGATGTGAACGGACGCGATCAATCGCTTCTTACGGCAGAATCTCTATCTGATTTGAACTCCCTTGAATTTCAACAGTTCTACCCTGCTGTAGGTCGACAAATCGATGGCAAGATTGATGTATTAGATGGCTCTCGCCGTCGAGCTTGGTTCTTACTTCAAGGAGGTCGAGTTAAAACATTCCGTATCCTTATTACTCAGAATGAAATCTCTGTCAGTGATGCTAAGGCGTTGGCCAAGCAGCTACAAACTGCCAAAGAACATAACCTGCGTGAAATTGGACAACAATGCATCGCCATCAAATCGGCCAACAAAGAGATAACTCAGGCTGAGATTGCGAAACAAGTTGGGCTTAGCCAAGCCGGTGTAAGTAAAGCGATGAAAGCAGCCAGTATCGACGAGAAGCTGGTTAAGCTATTTCCGATTGTAAATGCCCTTTCACACCCAGATTATGCCCTACTCGATAAGGTAATGAAGGCCTGCGAAGACAAAAAACAACTTACTGACTTCGTAAAGAAGATCGAAAAAAGTCTTGTCAATATTCAGGCTGAATATTCGCTTGAGGATCAGAAAGACGCCATTGTTTCTGCTATCAAAGCTGAGCTAAAAGTAGCAGAAACAAAGAAAGAGTCAGACAAAGCGGAAGTCACTCCCCTCGCCCAATTCGATAGCAAAGGCATGTTTGCCCGCAAGCGCGTGAAGGGCCGTAACTTCTCTTATGAGTTCGGACGCTTGTCTAAAGAAATGCAAGACAGGTTAGATTCAGCGATCGCTAAGGTTCTAGAAGAGAAATAGTCTTTTGTAGCATCACTAGTAAGTTGGATAACGCGTCCGATATCCAACTTATTTGGGAAGTTTTTGGACATAAACGATTTAGATGTATAGCTCTAAACCTTCTCTACAAGATTAGAAAAATGTATTGAAACCTTAAATGCTTGTTAGCTTAATTTAACTCGAATACTTATATTTTGATACTCTTCGACATTAGTAGGTTTAATGTTCTTTCTATGCCAATCGAGGTGCCCACACGTACCTATAACTTTGTATTCGGAAGCTTGTTTAATTGCACTTGGTTTCGGGTGTTTATACCTATTATTAAAGCCAAATGAAAAGCATGCGATAGCATTCGGACTTGCTGCCCTAGGGATAAATTCACTTTCAACCTCAGCACCGTGATGACATGCCATTAAGGCGTCATAGTTTGTCTTCTTTTGAAAGTTTGGCAGATGGTGAAACCCCTTATCTCCAGTAAACAAGTAGCTTCTACGAGGTAAATTCAGAGAATACGAAACACCACTATTATTAGCATCATTGTCAATCCAGTTGGCATTTCCTAAAAGTCTTCCTCCGTTGTTAAAATTTAATTTTATAGAACCGCTTTTGCTCTTAGAGTGAGATATAATATAAAAACCTTCACACGAAGCCATAACTTCTAATATAAATTGCAAGTTGGCTACGGTTAGATACTTATCAGAAATTGTTTTAACGCAATTATTCTCAAAAGCTTCTATATTTAATGGAAATACAAAGTATCCCGACAAGATTTTGCTCTTAACATAGTAATTCGATAGTACATTCATCTTTTCAAAGGAATTCAATCGGTTAAATTTATTTTGACGACTGGAATACAGCTTTCTCTTAAAATCCAGAATGTCAGTTTTTCCCCTTCCATGTAGATATGAGTAATGATCTGTATCGAAATGCGTTATAAAAGTAAAATTTTCTCGCTCAAAGCTTTCGTTACAAAAATAACAAAAATAACAAAAAAATTTACATGCAGGTTGATGATTACAATCACAAAATTCCATTTGCTGCGGTGTAGTAACTCCACTATCCACTGTGCGTTTATTATACGGCGAGCTCAGACCTATATCGAAAAACAAGTTTGAGTTTGATTTAGCAACAACACTATCGGCTTGAGCTACAGGAAGAGCGACAATATTCAAGTCACTATTGACTTTGCTAAATACGCTCTTAAGTTTTGAGTATGAAAGTCTCTTGCTACTTGTTGTTATTTCTTTTTCTATTTTTCTAATTAGCGACAACTTTTTCGTTGTATAAGTCCTACTCTGAGCATTAGTTGCAGCATGCTCTGTTAAAACTTTAACGATAAAAAAGTAATCCCAGAATGATTCATATAAAGAAAATAAAATAGGTTGTTCGTATGGTTCTTTGGGACTGTATTCACGCTCTTCGATGGCTAGCCGAAATCCATATTGCTCTCCTTCGTCGTATGATTTTCCAGAAGATAGTGGAATTTCTAGACTACGTACTAATACACCTTCTTCGTCTACAATAAAACCGTCGAAACGATAACAGCTAACTGCTTCTGCATACGCAGTCTGTGACTCTGAAATACCAGAAAAAACACCCACAAAATCTACAAATTCTTCCATATATCCTCATGAATTAAGCTAACATTACTTATGCTACAAAAAACTGCCTTTGAGCGTCACATAATGCCGACTCATATTGAACATATCAATTTATAGTCAATAAGTTATTGATAATTATGAGAAGTTAAGATGCACAGAGAGGCATATTTTATAGATGAGTTTAATTCGGAAAACTTTTGGTAAGGACAAAATCCCATCAACAGAATATGACTGAGTTTTTGTTCTAACTAGTTTCGGGGAAGAATCTTGTCAGAGCCACCACATCCACAGAAGGAAACTGCTCCCCTACACTTGTCAATATTCAGGCTGAATATTGACAGCTTAGCAAGCCTCAGTGCGATACCAATCCCCGCCAATACCACAAAAACTAATTCTTCCAGTTATATGCATTTTCAAGGCAACCTTTTGGTCACCTTTCGCAAAAAATTTAAGAAGCTCACTATTACTTTCACTATCAAATGTTGAGTGACTAAGTAAAGGCCAGCCACTTACTGGATCAATTTCAATAACAGTTTGTGGATACGTTTGTTCTAACGTTAGGCCATCAAATACTCGGCCATGCAGCGTATAGATTACATTTGTTGTGCAGTCGGTAATGCTATCTGACAATGATAGTACTATGCAACGTTCGTCAGCATTTACGTTGGCCAAGTCTCTAAAGTGAAGGTAGGTAGGCGAATTCCTAAATACTGCTTCGCTTTTTGCCATGATGACGAACCCCATGAGTTCGTCTTGAGTTGTATTCATTCGATTACTTTCAAACAAGCTAGAAAAGCTTGGAACCGCAAATATTAGTAAGATACTGAGAATACAAATTGTTATGAGTAACTCAATCAAAGTAAAGCCTTTGTTCAACACCCTGTTCAAAATTCTTTCCTTTTTTCCAGCTATCGTTGTCAATATTCAGCCTGAATAATGACATTCTGCATGTCATTTAAATCAACCTAAATCGGTTGGCCTTCCACTCTAAGGCGTCAATTAAACCTTGCTCATACATGCCAGCCCAATCGTAAAAGAACGGCGCAAAGCCTTGTCCGCCTGTAATATGAGAAAGGCCAATACAAACTATCACTACGCCAGCAGAGATTGCGTATTCCACAGGGTCTCCAGTTCTAAATCTTCCGCCAAATAAATGAAATCGTCTGTCACTGTATGGCGAAAATGGCACTCCTGACACCGTCATTGCGTCAGTTAAAATATGGCTTACGCCTCCCCAAGCGAACGCCATGCCAATCTCTTGATAGTCCCATATAAAAGTAAATACGAGTGCCACAACGAGCCAATGGGTGAAAACATGGGTAGGGCCTCGATGTTTTATATGCCGACCGACGACCTTAGCAACATATTCAAGCCAGTCAGGAGCCGTGGCACCTAACACACAAACAGGTACATGAGGGGGTGAGATAACGGCACAAATCGACCCAGCAATAAGCCCATGATTCAGCCACTTCATTGAGTCACCTTCGGTTTAGAATGAGGTGGGAGGTAGGCAAGCTTTTGCAAATACTGGTTTACGCTGTCGCTGTAGGAACTCTCACACAATGCGACTAATGCCAGTCGATGCTCGACGATTTTAGCTTCATGAGCTAAAACGTCTCGATGTGAGCTCGCGACTTTTTCAAGTAGTGCCACTTGCTCGTTCACGTTCGCCACACCTTGGGCAACCCGCTGCTGTGAACGAGCTTCAAGTGATAGGTAGAGCCCCATCAAGCGGTAAGCGTAGTTTCTATCAGCGAGAGCTTGCGTGAAGGAAGCAACCGACGTCGCTGTGGCGGTTCTACGTTGGTACTCCCATTGCCGCTCTCGAGATTGCTCCGTCGTGGAGTAGAGCGGCATTTTTCCAACAATCCCGACATAGTGTTCTGAGATTTCAGGCCAATCATCACTGTTGTATTCATCTAAGTTCGTCCTCATTCCAGCGACAAGGTTTAAGTCGAGTTTGAATTTACTCTTCTCTGGATAACAGTTGAGTACGGTCTGAAAGATAGCATCTGGGTCAATCTTAGGCGCAGGCTTAAGAGCAGGAGTGGAGGTATTGTAATGAGGAGCATCCCCTTTCAATGTCGGCAATTCGAAAGGCTTAATCTCCGGTGGCTGCGCTGTTGGTTCATCCCAGGGTGTGGAAATCCCCCAATCATTGGCGTAAGCCACGGAGCAGAACAGGAAACACAGCACTAAAAGGCCATACTTAATCGGCACGCGTAGACCTCCGTCCGCTACCAAGCATTTGTAAGCCGCCAATCACAGCTCCAGCTTCCCACGCGCCCGCAACAACGCATAAAGCAACCATGAACCAAATTAAAGCTTTTGTAGTGTCATAACTGACATCGCTCTCTAAATTGATGCGCTGTGGTTCGCGTCTTTCGACGATGGGACGAATTGACGGGGGAAGGCGACCTTCTTCGCTACACGCCATCAACCAAATCTTGGCAGACAGTAAACATTTTCGTGCAATTTGAGCTTTACGACCTGTCAACTTATGAGCATCATCAATGAAAAGCAAAGATTGAGTATCAACCAGGTAATCTGCCAATAAGTCCGCTTTCAATTGGAGATTAAGTTTGCTCCAAGGAGTAAAATAAGTACCTTCTTCTTGGCTACTTACATACCATTTTTCAATCCCTTTAACCTCAACCCAGCTAGATAATGGCATTAGCCCTTCAAGCAAAACCGGTTGTGGTTTCTTTCCCCAAATTTCATGTCGACTATCGCGCAGCCGTTTAAGCCAACGGCTTTTACCAGAGTCATGAGCTCCGGTAATAAGCTGACACTGAGTTCGGCGTAAGCTCGTTTCTTTCCTATCTCGACTTGGTGCAAAGCGGCGAGGGGAGTCTACGATCAAAGGGGTTACATAACGGGTCCCATCTTTTCGCTGACGTTTATGATCGGTTCTAAGTTTTAAAAATCGCATGCTCTTCTTTCCTAACCGTTACAGCATACAAGCGAAGAAAAACAAAAAAAGCGAGGCCTAGTTTCCTGCGAACAACTCAAAATTAAAATGTAATTGCGTTGTTTATTGGTGCAGATAAAAAGCAGTGTGAAGAAAAAGCGAAGTGGACGAGGAACATGGGTTAGATTCGCGCAGCTCCACAAGTTTCAAACCGAAGGAAAGGGGTAAACAATCTGATGATGAATATCAATGATTGATAATTGATGAAGTGATTGAAATTAACGACCGTATTTTTCGCGCATAAGGGGTCTATGACGGGGCTGGGTGATGCCAAACTATAGCGTTAGCATCAACCTCACTTTCCATCATAAAAAGCACAGATTATTGGTTTTTCTTCGTGATGATTTATCAGGTGCGATTTACTGTGACAGATTAGTTAGGGCTGGGCCTAGTCACACGGCTCGCCACACCGCTGCAGGTAGAGGCGTTACTCTCTTCCGTTTCCTATACTGGTTTGTGTACCGACTTAACCAACCTTACAGACAGGCATATCACCATAGAACCTGTTTATCGATCGTTCATACCACACCATTGTCCAATCACGTCCCCCGTAGACGACATCACGTTGTCACTTACCCATTGCTTTCATCAAACAAGCCTGATGACCTCCCATTTATTTCACGTCGCTGGCGTATTTATCCGCAACGACAGAGACGGTAAGAATCTCCATACACTCTTTTGTCTTTATGCCTCTCCCGCAGTTAAAAGGAGCATGAAGTTATAACGAGAGGGTTAGTGCGCAAAAAGAGTAGGGTATAGGATCCGATCAAGTCAGAGATCTTTGGACATGATGATCATATCAATTACATAGCATTAAATGACATTATTTAGGCTAGGTAATTCCTCCATTACCTAAAACATGTCATAATTACCTAAATATTGTTATCTATGGACATAGTGTGAAATGAGTGATGAAGAGTATTTTTATCCAGTCGTAAGCGATAACTTACCAAAGCACATAAAGAAGGGTCATCAGCTGGTTTTCAGTCGACAAGATTTATCGGCAAGAGAAGCAGATATGTTCGCTTTAATGATCGCACATATGAAAGCGGCGGACTGGGAACAAAAAACCCCTCATTACGAATTCACTTCGCATCAACTATCAGAATGGTTAGGTGTCGAGTCTAAACATATTGGTAGTAACTTAAGCCCAGTAGCAAACCGCTTAGCCAGTAGAAAAATAGGCATCAAAGTCGACACATCTAAAGGTGATATAGAGTTTGATTATCGGCCGCTATTTAAGCACATCGCTTATAAAAACGGTGTGCTTACTATGGTTCCTAACGATATGCTGAAATCAGAGTATATTGAATATAATCAAGGTTTTGCTCTCATTAACACTCGCAATTTCTTTGACGTTAAAAAAGAATATTCCAAACGCTTATACGAACTACTTAGCCGCTTTAAAGATAAAGGCTTTGAGATGCACACACAAAAGTTAAGTGAGCTCAAAGGAATCTTTGGCCTTCTGGATGAAGCTGGTAAGTTAAAGAAAGATAAAAGCTCTTTTAAAAACAACAGTGTGTTTATGAAGCGTTGTATTCGTGAAAGTATCAAAGAGCTTTCCGAGCATCCTCAGATCAGCAAAGAGCTTCTATTTTTAGAAAGTAGTCAAGGGGATAAAGGCTTTGAGGTTGTAAAAAAAGGACGAACAATTACCGGGATAAAGTTTCTTTTCCGTTGGATAAAGTTAGGCACAATAGATGAGCTAAACCAACATGAAGCAATGAAAACCATTAAGGATCTAGAGCTAAAAAGGCTTCAAAACCAGGTTCGCCTTACCGAATCCGAACTAGAGTCATTAGCTATCGCTTACCGTTACGTCGGTAAAGAAAGTCATGCATTGAAAGTCGAGGAAAGCCTCTCAAGGCGGCACTTAACTCAAGACGAACAAAACCATGAAGATGACAACGAGCTAGAATCTTTGATTGAGAAAATAGAGACACTTTCAGAACTAAGTGATAGCCCAGATTACTAATTTCGAATAGAAGACATTTTCTAGGTATTTCGATCTCATTAATGACATATTTTAGGCAACAAAGAGTGATTCAAGACACAATTTAGGTGTTTTGGTGATAAGGCTCCTATAGATTCAAACTCTAGAAAGGGGAGCTCATAAGAATACATGTCATAGCAAAGAATAACGCCTTGTTTAAACTAAAATATGTCAGCATTCAGAAGTAAACACCTAAAATGTGTCATTAGTTAACCTGATATGCGATCAATAACACCTAAAATATGTTACCAATGAACCTAAAAAATGATCATCAACACCTAAAATTAGATCATAATCACCTAAATCTTGTTATCCCAACACCTAAAAGATGATCATAAAACATGATTAAAGCCATATAAATCAATACGTTGCGAGGGCTATAGGTTTTATAGATTTATACTTTACATAGAGTAGTATAGTTAAATATAGATCTTTATAGTTTGTGTGGATAACTGGAAAATCAAAGATTTACACAGTTACCCACGACAACGATCAATTTCATTTTTCTTCTTAATAAATTTTTATCCAGTCACATTTTAGGTAAGAACAACCAATTTAGTCCTCATCCCTTGCTATAACGTGAGAAAAGGAGGTGATATGTCTAATTACGCATATCTACGTGTTTCAAGCGATAGTCAAGATGTAGCAAACCAAAAGCATGGTATCTATGAGTACTGTAATAAGGTTGGTTTAGCTAATTTATGTTTTGTTGAAGATGTTATTACAGGCAAAAAAAAGTGGCATCAACGTAAGCTCGGTCAGCTAATAGAGGGAATGGGAACAGGGGACAAACTCATTTTTTCAGAAGTGAGCCGTATAGCTCGCTCAACACTTCAAGTGTTAGAGGTTCTTGAAGTCTGCATGGCAAAAGGTATTGATGTATACATTGCCAAGCAGAACATGCAACTAGATGGATCCATGCAAGCAAAAATCACAGCAACGGTTCTCGGACTTGCGGCAGAAATTGAACGAGAGTTTATTTCTATGCGGACTAAAGAAGCATTAGCGGCCAGAAAAAAAGCCGGCGTTATCTTAGGTCGTCCTAAAGGAGAGGCGGAAAAACTCAAACTGGACCCTAAAAGAGAGCTGATTGAAAAGTACTTAGGCATGGGGCTTGGGATCCGTCCAACAGCTAAACTTATCGATGAAGCTCCAAGCACGCTACGCGATTACATTAAACGAAGAAAGATAAAAGCTATATCTGTTGCTGGAAATGTTTAGCAGGAGACATATTTCGACCAAGAACCGCAGCAACCACAATATGGTCAGATTTTTTAATGTAGTAAATTACATGATGTTTTAATGGAAAGCGACAATAGCCTGTTCCCAGTTCGGGCATATCGATACCAATCAACTCGTTGTTAGCTAATAGTGCCATCGAACGCTTTAGTTCCCCGAAGTAATTAGCCCACTGTGCGCTACCCCAATTTTCAAGAGTGTAACGACGAATATCGACTAGGTCAGTTTGTGCGGCAGGAGAAAGTTTATATTGTGCCATCAGTCAAACTTGCCCTGGTCCAATTCGTTCATAAATGTTTCACCATCGACCAAATCGCCATTTGCGATATCTCGCTCAGCTTGTTCAAAACGTGATTTCACCATCGCCATTTTCAAAGCTTCAAGTTGTTCGTATTCTTCGCATGACATGACGACCGCCACCGGTGAGCCATTTTTACTAATTTGTACTGGTTCTCGCTGTACTTTCATCAGTAAATCACCAAATTTAGTTTTCGCGGTATTTGCGGTTAATGATTGCATAACGTGCTCCTTTTTTTTCTTATTATAAACGAATCGTTCGATTCATACGAATCATTTGAAGTGAGTCCGATACAGATTGTGTCCATAAAGGTGTACCTTTTGGTACATAATACACATCTCTGAATTACAGTGTACAAAAAGTCTTTCAATTTAAAAGTGAACATGTACACTAATTTTTAATTATCTTTCTGTTCACTTTGGAACCTTTCTTATGAAAATCGGTTATGCGCGTGTCAGTACTCTGGACCAAACCCTCGATGTTCAAATTGAACAACTTCAAAAAATAGGCTGTAAAAAAATATTCAAGGAGCAGCAAAGCGGAAAATCTGCTGATGACAGGGTAGAGCTAAATAAGTTACTTGAGTTTGCTAGGGAAGGGGATGTTATTTATGTGACCAAAGTGGATCGGATTGCTCGTAATACCATCGATGCGCTAAAAATCGCTGATACATTAGCGGAAAAAAATGCAGGTTTGGTCTTTCATGATCTCGGTGATATCGATATTAACTCCGATGTTGGCCGAGTCATTTATACCACTATCTCAGCTTTTGCTGAGATGGAAAGAAAACGAATCTTACAGCGTTGTAATGAAGGCAGGGAGCGCGCTAAAGCAGAAGGGAGACACCTTGGGCGATTTCCTGATAAGACGTTACACAAGCGTATACAAGAGCTTGCAGAGCAGGGAATGAACAAACATGCGATTAGTAAAGAGCTGGGGTGCAGTCGGACTACTGTTTATCGGGTGTTAGGTTAATTGGTTTTGGACAAAACTTTCTTAGAGTATTCACTTAAATTAGAAAAATGCGGATAACTTTGGATATCGGAAAGCCGCTTAGTGAGGTGCCCAGTTCTGCTGGTACAGATCAGTATGCTTGTTCGAAGTTAGCAGGGCTTAGATAGAATGTGGGTTTTATGACGCGCTTACACTCTTCTGATATTACAATTCTTACATTTGAGATAACTATATTATTTATATCTTCTAAGGTTACTGGTATCGGTTTGAAAAAAGAGGTGTATCATGAAGAGATTAATTGTATGTATTTTAACACTTTGTGCTAGCCAATCATTTGCAGCCCTAGATAAAGATAAATTTAACAAGGACATGGATGCTAAAGGTTACAGTTTTCAAGGGTGTACATTACTGCTCATAGGGGGCTTTGATGTTCATCGTCAACGCCTCACAGTAATCAATTTAAAAAACGTCACTGCTGCAGTTTTACCTAAAATGGCTTCAGATAAAATAATGCTATTAGAAGGAGGCAAGTATTACCCTCTCGATATTCAACTTAAAGACGGTGAAAATTCCACTGTGATTGAGTTCATGACCAAGATGAGTGAGTGCTCTGAATAGATTATAGAGAGGAATATATGCGTTTCAATAATATACCAATTTTCGTAATCGCACTCTCGGGTTTCAATATACTCCCAACTTATGCTGAAGAAATGCTTCAACAAGTCGAGTTCATGAGTGGTGCTTATTCAAACTTAAGTCCCAACACAGGCAAGATAGCCAAAGTGGAATATGTTCACATTATCAAGGCAGCTTCAACACATCCTAGTATCACGATAAATTCATATAAAAAGCCATTTGAAGATTCCATTAAACTTCTCAAAACTGAAGCCTTTGATGAATTGAAGAAAAGGGCAAAGTTAATTTGCAGTGATGAATACACCATCGTCTACGACCAACTAACCACACAGTTCTACCATTTGAGTGCATATAATATACCTTTGCTATCCCTACAGGGAAACGTCAATTGCATAACAAAAGAATGAAGCTTTAGCGCTGGCGGTTGATCAAATGAGAACTGATACAAACCAGCATCAAGGCACCAGTGCTCGTTGGCCTGTGAGTCAGATTTGTGGCATCATCAGGAGTATTGAGCAGACGGGCAAGCCTACCCAATCATAACTTACTGTCACACCGCCACCTTGCAACTGATCGAGAATTCATTAATCTGGTCGATTTGGTCACTAATCTGCACCATAAAAGAAAACGCGCCACTCCATATTCACCAGACAGTACCTCGAATTTTCCAACCACCAACCAGAACTGTTCGTAGGTTCCACCCTAAATACTGTCCCATCATTACGCGCCTCCCTCAGTCAATCGCAACACGTTTTCCTGCGGTGGTACGTTTGATTTAAACAGCTGATAAACCATGGCTGAAGCCAACCGGTGCTTATCGTCCTTAAATGTTGGCGAGCCCAATTTATCAAACTCAATAAAGTTCGGTTTTCCACGACCATCCCTAAACAAAAGTGACGCCATGGCTTTGGTCAGCTCATGACTATTAAGCTCTCCTTTTGCTGCCAACTCAGCCAACCGATCAATCGCCTCGGTGCTCTCATTAGGATCAGACTCAAACGCATTATCCATTACACTCGCCTGCAAATAGCCCATTAAATACGAACTAGAGGCAAAACCCATCATCGACGATGCCAGTGCTAGTCCTCCAACAGAGCCACCCGCAATGCTGCCAATGGAGGCACGCTGAAGATAATCGTTATCCGGAGAGAAGGTTTTGACGTAGTTGTGTGCGTTCATCCCACACGCTTTACACAACTGCTCTCCCGTCACCTGGTAGCGCGTACCGTCCTTGCTTAAATAAGGGCTAAGAATAGTCGCCTTACTTCCACCTGAAAGAGATCTGGGTTTCTTGTCCTTCCCTCCCAAAGCCCAGAATAAAACCACAACAATAATGAAACCTATAATCAGAATTTCCATATGCCCCCCAACTCTTAATGATAAAATTAAATATTAGACAATAAGAGCCACTAACTTAGTGGAAACAACAGATAATAAATAACCGTATCAACTTTGAGACATCTGACCTTCGACAGAAAATAGCTCATACCAGACAAATACGATCAGCGCCACCCAGACCATCCAACTTAAGATCACCGAATCTCCCATTTATTCAACGCATGATTTCCTCTTACCCAATAGCAACCGCATTACTATGTGACATCAAAGCACCAAGACCGTCGAATCGAAAATGTGCTATATCCGATCAACTCACTTGCGTCGTACAGGATATCGTGCGCCTACCTTCCGGATGAGTTACCAGACTTTAGTACATGTCGATAGTATTGGAATAATGTGGCCTTGCTAACCATTCCAGCCCAGCCTGGCCACAACCTACCCGTTGTCACAAAAAAGCATGTCATGGCCTAAGCGCGTGCCACTGCGTGACACAGGCCATCACATAAATGTCACAACGGGCAGAGCGGCACAGTCAGGTCTTCCATAGCAAGGCCGCTTAAAAGATCTATTACCAACCCCCATCCCCCAAGCTTGGGGGTATGTGCGTCAATTTAACATAATGTGGAATAATGCAAAATTGCACGCGCCTAACGTCAGCAAGCTGCCGGGCACTGGGCAACTTCAAGCATTATTGGACATTATGTGTAAATTGCCGCCACCGCACTGAAAAGCGTGCTCTAAGGTAGCCAGCAGAGCTGGCGCAGTTTATCTGCATTGCCCAAAAAGACGGGCAAAATAGGGCAGTGGTGACGCATCAAAACACAAACAACGTGTTTCCATACGGGTATCTTCATCACTTTCTATGATTCACCACTTGCGGTACGTTCGTTGTTGCCCGTTCCGGCCAATCCTTAAAAGGCGCTAGCTGTTTTATGGAATGCCACCACATCCCCCGCCCACCCAATGCTGCGCCCCGTTCTTTGATTATTGCGAGCCGGTGTGTGCTTTTGATATTTGTGTTTAATTTAACGTTAATGCTTATAAATTTAAGGCGCAGCGGTGGTCGTGTCGTGGAGGCAAAATACTAGTTTAACTTTGCAAAACATTTATGCTGCTCAAGAAGCTTATTAACCATACTTAGGTTGTTTAGCCTAAATCGGTAATACTTTTTATCAGTCTGTGAGCAATTCTCATTATTAATGTCTTGTATAGGCCTCGTGTCTATATGCCATTTGTTTTTCAATATCCAAAAATAAGCAGGCTTTTTTAAAATAAGAAGCTCATCACTTCCCTCTTCGATTCCAAAGTCCTTGCGTATAGCTGCTCTTTCCTTTTTCTCGATCCTATCTTCATGGATAATCAAAGAAAGAGGTATCTCTACGTTCCAATCAGGGTCATTAGCTAGAGTTTCATAAGAGTTCTGTTTTAACTCTTCTACATTTTGATGCTCATTTACGTCTAGCATTCGTGCAAAATGGAAGAATTTGAATTTATTTCTTGAGGGGTCTTCCTCTGAGCGATCGTAAGCTCTGAACATCCAGTTCTCACCGTCATGTAAGATATTTAAAGGTACGATAGTTCTCGTCGCATGATTGGTGCTATTTTTTGAGTAGTATTTACATTGTATTGCGTGGCCATTACTAATTGCCCGAGTAATACGTTCAACATGGTTAATGTTCATCTGATGAGGAAGTGTGTTTATTTTCTCGTAGGGCAAAATAACTTTATCGGTATCGGTAATTTTATTCTTGTTGAAACCGTGTGCCAGCATCCCCATTGCCGTTTCTGCATTCCAATCGATGAGCGGCTCGTAACCTTTTTCTATTGTATTGACTCTGAGTGAGCGGTTGTAAGACATGTTATTAGGGCGTAAATCTGCATATGCTGCCAACATTTTTGAGGCGGCAGCATCAGAAAGATTAAAAAGTTCTGTTATATCGACGCGCTTAATTGAACCGGTAAAACGTAGCATGAAGTCGATGAAAATAAGTCTATCTGCGTTATTTTTATCTTTATTTTTCAATTCATTATATGTGTACATTTGATAACCGAATTTTTGTTTTTTATGTGTTTAATTATACACAATGAACGTTCAAAAGTACATATTTAATGACTGGCACTTATAATAGTTACAAGTGCGCTTGCTATTGAAGTGATGGGGTGATATGATACCTATATCGTTAAATAAGAGGAGTAATAGCTTTGGCTACTAACGGAAAGACAGGCGATAACCGTCGTCATGGGATGGTACGCGAACGTTCACAAACTCAAACACCTTCTGGTCATTGGGTTAAACGTGATGCGAATACAGGACGTTTTATGGATGTGAAGCAAGATGGCACGCCATTTCGCGGCGTCCGAAAAGAAAAGTAAAAAGGCACTTTCAGTAAAGTACTAAAAGTGCCTTTTTACAGTGAGGTGAATTAATAACTCTGCGCCAACAGACTTATTAAGGCCCAACACTAAGAGGTTTCAAGCCCTGTAAGAAAGGCCGATTGCTCTGATTTGTCCCGCAATCATACCTTTCTAACGTGTTCACCTCAATCATTGAATTCCCTCTTTCATGTTTTTTGGGAGGAACCTCTGATGAGTATTCGTCAAAAAGTAGTGCAAGTATGTGCTTATGTGCGTCGTCGTAATGGGCGTCTTGAGTATGTCTGTCAGCATCTACGTTCTTTGCCTGGTGCATAGAAGAAACAATTACCGGGAGTCTTCAATGGGCTCCCATCTAAATAGCACAGTTAGAAAGGAAAAAACGATGTGCCGAAAAGATCTATTGAGAGATATCTCAAATACCCTGGCTAATTTTGGTTTTGCCGAGGGTGACAGTGGGGCTCCTATGACCTATCAATCTAATGTTAGGTATCCGAGTATTTTTGCAGGAAAAAATGACTATGCTCACTTTATCGTGTATATGCCTAATAGTACTATTCAAGTGGTTGCTAAGTACCAAGAGTCATCTGGCACCGCGATGGAGAAGCTTGGCTATACGGCATTTGATGCTGAGAGAACTGAGCATGACGCGTATTTGGTGGTTTGTGGAGGCCAAGAGCTATTGAGAGATTGCCGTGCGATCGATTTCTTAAATGAAAAGCGCCATATTGCTCCTAAGCTATTAGCTCTCACTGTTAGCGGCTTGAGTGATTACTTAGCAAGAGCGCTGAGCTCGGAAGCAGCTTAGATTGCAATAGCCAGCTTTACTCTGCTCTAGAGTAAAGCTGGCTAGGATAATTAGAAAAACGTTGGTTGTATGTCGTCTCCTAATCTTTCTCAACAAAAAGCAATTCATCACCATCAAGGCCCTTTGCTGATCATAGCGGGCCCTGGGTCTGGTAAAACCTATACACTCGTTGAACGTATCATGAACTTAATTGATGTTCATGGTGCAAAGCCTGAACAGTTGTTGGTCGTCACTTTTACCGAAAAGGCTGCCCAGGAGCTAAAAACCCGAATTTCGAATCGACTCCTAGAGAGAGGCTCACACTTTAATGTCAACGAAATGTACTTAGGTACGTTCCACTCTATATGTCTTCGTATCCTAGAAGAGTACCGTGAGTTTACACGTCTCAAGCGCAGCTTTGTGCTGATGGACCAATTCGACCAACAGTACTTTCTTTACCAAAATTTGCGGAAATTCAGCGAAATAGAAGGCATTGAGTTCATTCAGGGTGAGAGTAAAATTCCGGCCTGGGCTAAATCTGAGAACCTATTAGGATGGCTTAATAAAGCGTCAGAAGAAGTTCTTGATATCGAACAACTTACTCAGTCAGATGATGTCGCGATTTCAGCGCTTGGCGAAGCTTACGCAACCTATCAAGAATTATTGAAAGAGCACAACTCTCTCGACTTCTCATGCATCCAGCTTGAGACACTGGTATTGCTTCAACAGTACCCACAAGTACTTGAAGAGCTGACAGAAAAGATCACTTATTTGATGGTCGATGAATACCAAGACACCAATACCATTCAGGAGCAGCTTCTACAGCTCCTGATGGGAACGAAGCGTAATCTATGTGTAGTTGGTGACGATGACCAAGCTCTCTATCGCTTCCGAGGAGCGAGTGTTCGCAATATCTTGGAGTTCCCTACTAAGTTTGCGCCAGGAGAGTGTGAGCAAGTTAAGCTATCCATCAACTATCGGTCGCATCCGGATATCGTAGGTTTCTATGATACTTACATGGGAGATAAGCCGTGGTTGCGTGGTGGCGTTAGCTACCGCTACAGTAAAACCATCGAAGCTCGTGAGGGGGATTTTGTCGCAGGGCCAACGGTTGTCAGTGCTGTGACACCAGAAGGTGATGACTGGCATGAGGATGTCTATCAGATGCTCATGCACCTAAAAAATGAAGGCAAGCTTACCGATTGGAACCAAGCCGCGTTTTTATTCCGTTCTGTAAAAGCAGACAAAGTAAGAGCGCTTGCGCAATCTCTCGAAGAAAAAGGCATTCCTGTATATTCGCCACGTGCAAATCTATTTTTCGAACGAGAAGAGATTCGCCATATGATTGGTGCGCTGCACATGGTTTTTCCTATGGTAATGCCAGAGCGTAAGAAGAAAATCCAAGAAGGTCGAAGATTAGCGATTTGGGATTACTACGAACAGCAATGTATCGCGCCTTTTATTGAAAAACTGCGCCAACCGGAACAGTCTGATTTGCTTGCATGGTGTAAGCGAAAAGCTGCTGCGCACCATAATATGACCAAAAACGCGGAATCTGCTTTCCTCGGTCTGTTTTATGAACTGCTCCAGTTTCCGTTGTTTTCACGCTTTTTAGAACAAGAGAACGGTAATGAGCGTGCACAGCGTAACCTAGCTCAGATGAGTCGCATGTTGGGTAAGTTTGAATACCTTCACCATATCAGTGTGTTAAGTCCAAAGTACTTGTTGCGAAACCTAACGTCTCTATTCGACAACTTCTTGAAATTTCTTTTCGAAGGAGGGATTGATGAGTATGAAGATATGTCTGAGTATGCGCCTTCCGGTTGTGTTTCTTTTTTAACGATTCACCAATCGAAGGGGTTGGAATTTCCCGTTGTATTTGTCGGTTCGCTCGAAGCAGTACCCAGAAAACAATACACTGACTTAGACGAAATCATCGAACACCAGTACATGGCCAAACCCCCGTTTGAGCCGTTAGAAGATACCAAGCACTTTGATTTCTGGCGTCTTTACTATACGGCTTTCTCTCGTCCTCAGAATTTACTCGTTCTAACGGGACAAGAAAAATCTGGTCACGGAAAGACGCCATCAAAATACTTTACGGATTACACTTCGAAGCTTCCTTATTGGCGAGATGTTAAGCAGCAACTTGCTTCCATTGAATTCGAGCGAGTTAAAGACGTCAACATCAAACACGAATATGCATTTACATCGCACATTACGTTGTTCGAGACTTGCGCAGAGCAATATCGTCTGTTTAAAGAGCTCGAGTTCCAGCCAGTAAAAGCGAGCCCAATGTTGTTTGGTACCCTGATCCACGAAACTTTGGAAGATGTGCATAAAGCTGCACTTCGTGGTGAAGAAGATAAGATTACCAAAGAAAACATCGCAGACTGGCTCCAAGATAATTATCAAAACCTGGCTAATCGTGAGCGAATGTACTTAGGGGAGTCCACGCTCGGTGCGGCGCTGCAACATGTTATGCGCTACGTAGACCGAAAGGGAAGCAACTGGGATGATATCAAAGAGACGGAAGTGGATATCTCATTGGTAAAAGATCGCTATGTGCTTACCGGCAGCGTAGACCTTATCAAAGGTGAAGGCGATACCGTCGAGATTATTGACTTCAAATCTGAGCGCAAGCCAAATATGGAAAAGGACCGAGAGCGC
>NZ_JAWOVT010000023.1:0-44664 GCF_033340055.1 Vibrio sp. 1580 | reverse complement strand
TAAAATACAAAACGCCCGATGAAGTACATCGAGCGTTTTAGTTAAAAAGTGTCAACCCATATCAGGACGGGTCACTCTATTGTGAAGAACAACGCTTAAAAGTCTTCTAGATATTCATCTAAATACTCTTCTTCTTCGATGTTAACTTCTTCTACCGTTTCAACTTCTGCTTTAAAGTTTTGACGCTGGATATAAACATCGCGAGTTAGAATATATGGATCCGGCGACGAGTCTAGCTGCGCTTCTTGCGGTACTAATAAAGCACGCTTCTCCATTCCTTCAAACGCCCACTTTCCCAAACTCGCCCAGAAGTTGAGATAAGAGAGGGGTAAATACGTACTATCTACGGTATCTGTCACTTCACGTAAGGTATACGGACCATAACCTGGAACCATGAAGTAAGGACCATTTCCAACACCATAGTGGCCTACTGCATCACTGAACGCTTTCTCGTCGTACTTCGTAATACCCGCGGCACTTGCAATATCGAATAAACCGAAAATACCGAACGTCGAGTTAATCCAAAAACGGTTAAAGTGGTCCACGGCTTTCGTACCATTACCCATGATTAAGTTATTAACCATGCTTGCTGGCTCATCTAAGTTCGATAAGAAGTTAGCGATACCAGAACGAATAGGAACTGGCGTGTATTCTACATACGCAAGTGATACAGGACGAACCAAATACGGATCTAAATATTCGTAGTTGAGTTCCCACATGGTTCGGTTAAAGCCTTCCAACGGGTCATACACATCAGAAGTCGTTTGATTTGTTTCTTGTCCTGTTACTGCTTCATCAGGCGCACTTGAACAGCCAACCAGTCCAACGGCTAACAGCAACAAGAAGGTAGATTTACCCTTGTTATACATTTTATTTTCCATAACGACTATTAATGTACCTAAGTCACCCCGATTAACCATTGTACGTATGTTGAGCAGGATACATAGTAAAGATGACTCAGATATGGGAATAAATAAAGGCCAGCAATCGCTGGCCTTCGGTATTCTACTCGATCGTTTAGAGTCATACCACTAAAGGCAACTGACTCTACCTCGTTGTCATGTTTCAGAGACAGATGTTAACAATTAATACTGCTGATCAATGGTCACTTCTACTGGTGCGCCAAATTCAACGACGTCACTTTCTCCGTGCCAATCTTGATCACGCGTTGCTACGTTACCGTCAGAATCTACACGCACACGGACGATTAGCTTATCGAGTGAAGATAACTTTTGCCCTTGCATCATGGCATTGCCATCATCTAATACGACTGTGCGAGGGAAAGTACCTAGCGGATAACGAGCAGCAGCCACAGGCATTGGAGAGCCATCTGAACGATGTACTGACACAATCAGAACTGCGTTTGGATCCAACTGAGCATTTGGTGCCACATTAATTGTCACAGCTACACTCTTATCCGGTAAAACCGCTTCGCCCATTTGCTTACGAGCACTCTCAATACTGCGTGACAACATCTCGTAGCGGCTATCTTCTGGACCAATCATTTGCTGCATGATTCCCCAGTACTTGATGGCTGCCGGGAAGTCTTGACGCTCAAACGCATCGAACGCTAACAAAGAAAACACACGCAGATCGACATAGTCTTGCTGCATCAGCTTGCCGAGTAATGAGCGAGCCGTCGCTTGATCCATTTCCTCTTGAGACAGCATCAGAGCTTGTGCATAACCCAACATCACATCAGGATCTTTGGGCTCTAGGCGGTATGATTTTTCCATCGCATCGATAGCTGTGGTGACATCACGATTTGCTAACGCAATACGACCTAGCAGTAACCAACCTGTCGAATCTTCCGGCTGGTAATGTAAGCGAGTTCGAAGGGCAAGGGTCAAATCCGCCATTTCATCGTCACTCAGCGGCTCAGAAGAAGCCGACATCAGCTTTTTCGATAACTCAGGTAGATTTGCAGACACTTCTTGCCATTGAACAATATCGTCTGACGCGCCAAATTTATAATACAAACCATAGCTCAGCACCACCGTCAGAATTACCGATGGAACTAAAACTGCGATTGGAGAAACCTTGGTTTCTTTTTGCGCTCTATCACCAGGGATATCGTCAAGCAGTGATTGCTTTAGATCAGAAATCAGTTCGTCTTCACTTTCAACCAGACCTTCGTCAGTTTCTTCTGCAAGCTCAGATAGTCGGTCTTTATAAAATGCCTTGTTGAGCTCATCGCGTAACACATCATCATTGTTCGCTTTTTGTTTAAGCAGCGGCAAAGCCACCAGCGCACAAGCAATAAGCGTGAGAGCAACGGTGGAAATCCAAAATAGTGTCATTACTTCTTATCTCCGTTGTTCTCTTCTTCAAGCAATGCTTTTAAACGAGCTTCTTTTTGCTCATCCCATTGCTCGTCACTGCTCGCTTTTGCCTTAACTTTAGATTTACGGCTACGCAGCACAATCAAACCAAAACCACCCAGTACTACAGCGAGTGGCCCTAGCCACAAAATCGCAGTCGCGACCGTAAATGGTGGGTTGTAAGTCACGAAGTTACCGTAACGGGCGATCATGTAATCAACAATCTCATCTTTGGACTTACCTTCTTTGGTCATTTCGTACACCTTATGGCGTAAGTCCTGAGCAAGTTCAGCGTTAGAATCCGAGATCGTGTTGTTCTGACATTTAGGGCAACGGAGCGTATGGCTTAACTCTTTGAACTGCTGTTCTTGTTCCAAATTATCAAACTCGTACACTTCAATGGCCGCATGAGCAGCAAGAGATAATGTCATCGCAGCAAAAACGGCAAGAATTAGCTTTCTCATTGCTTCGCCTCCTCAACCAATTTGTTGTAAAGCGGCTCCAGTGTTTCTGACCAATTACGTGGGTTTACATCCCCTACATGGCGATAGCGAATCACACCATTTGCATCAATAATGAATGTTTCTGGAGCACCATAAACGCCAAGGTCAAGGCCAAGCATACCACTGCCATCAAATAGGCTGATCAAGTACGGGTTGCCGAGATCATTCAGCCAACCTATTGCTTTATTGCGATCATCTTTGTAATTCATACCGATGATCTTAACGCCCTTACCCGCCAATTCGTTTAGGTATTTATGCTCTGCATAACACGTTGGGCACCACGTTGCCCAAACGTTCAAGAGCAACGGTTCACCTTTAAAAATTGATTGGTCGTACTGTTTTCCAGGCTCAGCCAGGTCTTCTAAATGAAATTCAGGAACTGGCTTGCCAACCAAAACCGACTCCAATTTAGTTGGATCATCGCCCTCTTGGTTACGCATTAATTGGGTTGCGAAAATGCCCGCTAGAATCATGAAAGCGACAAGCGGAATAAATAAGATTTTCTTATTCATGTTATGCCTCCTGCTCTTTTGACTTCGCATTTTTCTTCGGCGATTTACGGAAGCGGTAGCGTTTATCAGAAATCGCTAGTGCGCCGCCTAATGCCATAATCAAAGAGCCAGCCCAAATCCAACGAACGAACGGTTTATAGTAAATACGAACAGCCCAAGATCGGTTGTCGTCTAAACGTTCACCCATTGCAATGTATAAGTCGCGGCTAATACCACGGTCAATGGCTGCTTCAGTCATCATAGACTTAGCCGTACGGTAGAAGCGCTTCTCTGCGTGAAGCGTATTCACGTATTTGCCATCGTGTGTGATCTCAAAGTCTGCGATGTAGCCATCGTAGTTTGGACCATCTTTATCACGCAAGCCTGAGAAGTAGAAATCATAGCCTTGAATTTGGAAGTGTTCGCCAGGTGCTAAACGTACATCACGCTCGATGCTGTAGTTCTGTACCATCGCAATACCGATAACAGATACCGCCAGACCAACATGACCCAACATCATTGCCCAGTGGCTACGTTGCAGCTTGCGAACACCTTCACTAAAGCTATGACGGTGCGTTGCGCGCTCGTACAGTTCAAAGCCATGCATCGCAATAATCCAAATCGCCATCACCCAACCAATGTAAGCCATGGTTGAGAAGAAATCGGCAAACAGGTACACGCATAGCGCGGCCAAGGCGAAAGCAAGCACACCTGAAACGAGCATTGGTTTCACAAGTTTAGATAAATTGTCTCGCTTCCAACGAATAAGAGGACCAATACCAAGCAGGAAAGCGAATGGCATCATTAACCACGCAAACAGCATGTCAAAGAATGGCGCACCGATAGAAACCGACCCCAAACCAAGCTGCTTGTGTACGAGCGGCAACAGTGTCCCCACTAACACCACAACAAGAGCGGCGATAAGTAATACGTTGTTGGCTAAGAGCGCATTTTCACGTGAGACTAAGTCGAAGTTACCTCGTACACGCACTGCTGCCCCTTTTACGGCAAACAGCAATAAAGAGCCACCGATAACGAAAACGAGGAAGCCTAGAATAAACATACCGCGCGACGGGTCAGACGCGAACGCGTGCACCGATACTAAAATACCGGAACGGACTAAGAAGGTGCCCAACAAACTCAACGAAAATGCAGAGATTGCCAATAGTACCGTCCACGCTTTAAATGTGCCGCGTTTTTCTGTCACGGCAAGAGAGTGCATTAATGCGGTACCCGCTAACCAAGGCATGAATGATGCGTTTTCTACTGGGTCCCAGAACCACCAGCCACCCCAGCCAAGTTCGTAGTAAGCCCACCAAGAACCTAGTGCGATACCAAGTGTTAAAAATACCCATGCAGCGGTTGTCCAAGGACGAGACCAACGAGCCCAAGCCGTGTCAAGGCGTCCAGTCATTAGGGATGCGATCGCAAAAGAGAACGCAACCGAGAAACCAACATAGCCCATGTAAAGCATTGGCGGGTGAACAATTAAACCAGGGTCTTGAAGCAAAGGGTTCAAGTCACGTCCGTCAACCGGGAAGAACGGTAACGTACGTAGGAATGGATTTGACGTTAGGATGATAAACAGTAGGAAACCCACTGAGATCATGCCCATAACAGCAAGTACACGTGCAACCGACTCTTGCGGCATACCACGACTAAACGTCGCTACAGCGACAGTCCAAGCAGCTTGGATTAACACCCATAGCAACAGTGAACCTTCGTGTGCACCCCATACTGCGGTTAAACGGTAGTACCAAGGAAGCTGACTATTCGAGTTGCTCGCTACATACTGTAACGTGAAGTCGTTGGTATAAAATCCCCAACATAAAATGGCGAAAGAGAACAACAGCATCAGGAACATAGACCAAGATAGCGGTCGCGCTGTGTTCATGAGCATGGTGTTATTATTCGATGCTCCCCACAATGGCAATACGCTCAACAGCACTGCCATTGCAAGCGAAAGAATGAGAGCAAAGTGACCGATTTCAGCAATCATTGGCCGCTTCCTTGTTTCTGTTCGGTGCTGTATTGAAGCGGTTCATGCGTTTTCTTCATCGCTTCTGCAATTTCTGGTGGCATGTATTCTTCATCGTGCTTCGCTAGGACCTCAAATGCCTCAACTGTCGTGGCATCTTTCAGTACACCTTGAGCAACAATACCCTGCCCTTCACGGAACAAGTCAGGAAGAATACCGTCATAGGTAATCGTCACTTTCGGACCGACATCGTGCAGGTCAAAACTCACTTTCAAAGAATTAGGATCTCGACGAACTGAGCCCACAACCACCATTCCACCGATACGCAGACGCTGGCCTACTTCTGGCTTGGTGCCATCTGGCTTACCATTAACCAATTCCGTTGGAGTGTAGAAAAGGTCCATATTTTGGTTAAGCGCATAAAGTATCAAACCAATGGTGGCACTAATACCGATAAAGATCGCTAGTACAATACCTAGCCTCTTTTTACGTCTCGGGTTCATAAGGTGTTCTCCATGTTCTTCGCTGCGTCGATACGAGCTTGACGGTCAATTTTTGCTTTCACTTCTTTCAATAATGCATCACCGCGGCGAAGGCTAGTGATCAGAAGAATCAGCATGGATAAGAAAGTAATACCAAACGCACTCCATACGTATGATGCGTAGCCACCCATGGCAAAAAAGTCGCTCAGAGATTCAAAATGCATAATCAGTTACCTCACTGAGTTTGTTCTGTTGCGAGTTTGCGCACCCAAGGGCGGTGACTTTCTTTACTGATGATTTCGTTACGAAAACGGACCATCGTCACGGCACCAAAGAAGAACGCAAAGCCAAAGATGTTCAGCAATAACGGCCAAAGCATGTCGGATGAAATAGAAGGTTGCTCAAATTTCGTGATCGTCGCACCTTGATGAAGCGTGTTCCACCATTCCACGGAAAAGTGAATGATAGGTAGGTTTACTACGCCTACGATCGCTAAGATACCAGCGGCTTTTGCAGCGGTTTTTTGATCGTCAAACGCATGGTAGAGCGCAATCACACCAAGGTAGAGAAATAGCAGAATCAATTCAGATGTAAGACGGGCATCCCATACCCACCAAGTGCCCCACATAGGCTTGCCCCAAACAGCACCTGTAAGTAGAGCAATAAAAGTAAATACTGCACCAATCGGAGCCATCGCAAGTGCCGCCATATCAGATAGGCGAACTTGCCATACTAGGCCAATAAATGCAGCGATCGCCATCGACATATAAACGCCCATAGACCAAATAGCTGATGGGACATGAATGTAGATGATTCGGAAACTGTCACCTTGTTGGTAATCTGAAGGCGCAAATGCAAGCCCCCAAACCGTACCAACCGATAAGCATACGAGGGCCAATACAGAAAACCAAGGCAGAAACTTACCACTCAAACGATAAGCTGCTTCTGGCTTGGCATAAGGATGTAGCCATTTCCACATGTTTTGTTCTCACTCTTACTTCAGGGACACTGTCTAAAGGGTTGAGACCGTAGCAGTGCTTTAATAATAATTCTTTGATCAAGCGCCGCTTCATTGGCACTTTATTGAGTTAGTTAACACTAACTCGCAATGCGGCACTGATGGCAAAAGGCGTTAATGTCATCGCCCCCATTAGCATCGCACCTAAAATCGCTAGTTGACCGTTATACGCCATACCGAGTGCGGCAGCATCAATTGCCGATGTTGCGAAAATCAAAATTGGGATGTAGAGCGGAAGAATAAGCAAACTCAAAAGAACGCCACCCTTTTGCAACCCAACAGTCAACGCCACACCAATGGCGCCAATAAAACTTAGTGTTGGTGTACCGATCATCAAGGTTAATACAACCGATAGCCAAGTATTGAAGTCGAGCGAAAGTAAAACCGCCAATAATGGGCTAATTAAAATCAGAGGTAACCCTGTTAACAACCAATGTGCTATGACCTTTGAAACCACTACAAGTTGCAATGGAATCGGCATTAGCATCATTTGTTCTAGTGCACCGTCTTGAAAATCATCACGAAATAGACGCTCTAATGATAATAAGGCGGACAGCAATGCGGCAACCCAAACGATGCCCGCTGCAATACGTGCTAACAAATTAGGTTCTGGTCCAATACTCAGAGGAAAGAGAGTAATGACAATAATAAAGAACCACAGCGGGTTTAGAATGTCTGCCTGACGGCGAAATGCGATTAGGAGCTCACGACGAATGATGGTGGTCATCGAGGAAATCATATCAGTCACCCAGCTTTATTTTTCTAAGTTTCGGGCTGTCCGCAAACATATCTTGATGCGTCGTCAACACAACAATACCGCCATTATCAGCATGACTTGCGAACAAAGATTCAAGCACCTTGACGCCTTGCTTATCAATGGCAGTCAACGGCTCATCTAAAATCCATAAAATTTGCTTACTGAGCCATAACCTTGCCAATGCGACTCGTCGTTGCTGACCTGCGGAAAGTTGTGCTACAGGCACATCTTCTCGACCAGCTAATCCTACTTGAGTCAAAGCGATAAAGATTTCTTCGTCTGAAGAGCGATTATTTTGAATAGATTGATAAAAACGTAAGTTTTCTAATGCGGTAAGCTCTCGTTTCACTCCTGTTTGATGTCCTAAGAAAAGCAGATCTTGATGGAAAACATCACGAGATTTTTCAACCTCTTCGCCTTTCCATTTAATTACACCTTCTTCTCTATCACCTAACCCTGTCACAATCCGTAGCAATGTAGTTTTACCAGTACCATTACGCCCTTCGATCTGGACCAATTCACCAGGCTTAATTTCAAACTGCAGGTTTTCAAACAGAACCCTTTCATCACGGATTGCTGTCAGGTTAGACACTTCTAACATAGAGCTTCAACTAAAAAATGAACGAGCCGCTATATTAGCACAGCTTAGTTATGACAAAACAGGATAAGAGGGCTAGGTTACATGTAAGTTCATGTATTTTTGTTAATTAATCATCACACTTTAATAAAATTAACTATAAGTAGTTATAAGCGCTCATTTTGAATTTGAGAGGCCAGAGCTAAGAGCAAGAACGACTGAAGGTTATCTAGGGTTGTATTGAAGAAGAGCATTAGCGGCTAAAAACAAAAAAAGAGGCGTAATAACGCCTCTTTTTTATCGCTTGATAACCTTTAGCGTCGACGACGTCCACGCGTTGGATATTCTGCGTCATCTGATGGTTGACCACTTAATGGTGGAATCTTCTCTTTCCCCGCCAGTTTCTTCTGCAGTGAAAGCATCAACTCAGCTTCGGCTTTTGGTAGTTCGCACTCTTCAATCAGCTCGTTGATATCAGCGCCAAGCTGTACCATTTTAGAAGCACGACTATACAAGCGACCATCAGTATCAGCGTGTTCGAGTTCGCGAATTCTCTCGTTTAAGTGCTGAATAATGTCTTGTTGCTCCGTCACTTTTTGTCCAAGACCAACGACAACCGAGCGCACTTCGAGTAACTGCTTACTCAACTTTTGCACTTCTTTATCTGCGTGTCGAGATTGAGCTCGTTGTTGGTCTAACTGCTTTTGTAACCCCGAGCGAATCCGCAGTTGCAAAACAACCAATACTAACACGATAAAAGCGACGCCACCCGCAAGGAATGGAGCAGATAAAAGAGTCTCTTCAGCCATCATCATTCAGCCATTAAAGGTGAGCCATCTCGTCCCACTCGTCATCTGTTAGCAGCTTGTTCAAATCCACAAGGATAAGAAGCTTGCCGTCACGGTTGCTCACACCCTGGATGAACTTCGCACTCTCGTCGGTACCAACTGAAGGCGTCGTATCAATTTCAGAAGAACGCAGATAAACGACTTCTGCCACGCTATCTACTAAGATACCAATCACTTGACGCTCAGACTCGATCACAATAATACGAGTGTTGTCGGTGACTTCGCCTTCCATCAGGCCAAAACGTGAACGTGTATCGATAACAGTAACTACATTACCGCGTAGGTTGATGATACCAAGTACATAATCTGGTGCACCTGGAACAGGGGCAATTTCAGTATAACGAAGTACTTCACGAACTTGCATTACGTTGATGCCGTACGTTTCTTCTTCTAGCTGGAACGTCACCCACTGAAGAACTTCGTCATTCGATGCATCTTTCTTCACTTCTACTTCAAAAGCTTGAGACATAGTTAATCCTCGTTAATGTCGTTCCCGACTTAAATCTAATTCAGTGATTTGACATCTAAACCGGCGTTTAGCATGTCAATGAGCGCCTGGACATGAATTAAGGCACACATTTTTTCTTTTACCATGCCCGCTAGCCAAGGGCGTTTACCCGCCTGCTCACGCCAGCGAACCTTGTCGATATTAAGCGTTTCAGTCCCCATTAATTGGTTACTGGCCAACCCCCACATGCTCTCACCAAGCATGACGACATATTGGTAGTTATCTTTATAGCTATCATCACGAAGCTTATCTGCCATCACCCATTTCGCGGTATCGACGACATCAAACTGTTGCTCGCGATTTGTTTGTAGCCCCAAATACCAGGCGGGTTTTCCTATCAAATGGTTAAGCTCGCTAATGCGATGAATACCACCTAACTCATCAAGAGGTACAGCAAACGTGACACCATTCACATCAAAGTAAAGAACTTGGAAGTCCTCACTTCGCTTCGTGCTTTCCCAGACCGTTGGTATATCGGAATCTGCTTGTGTTTCGAGTTCAGTATCGACGTTCGATTCTATATTGATACTTTGTTCGATCACTGCGTGAGGTTCATCCACCTCTGGTTGAGCTTCCTCAAAAACTGGCTCATCAATCACCCAGTCCTGTATTTCCTCAACACCCTGAAGCTCAGGCACCTCACTAAAGGTTTGTACCTCAGGCTCAGCCGCTTTTATCTCTGCTGCAATATCAATCGTATTTTGTTCAAGAATACTATCAATATCCAACTCAGCCACTGGGTTGCTTGCTTCAAGCTGACTTAATAGCCTTTGAACATCTTCCAGGTTTGGAGCTTCCAACTCTGGCGGATATGTTTCTTGAAACTGGTACGTTTCTGGCTCCGAGTATTGTAGCTGCAATTCTGGCTCTGGCTCTGGCTCTGGCTCTGGCTCTGGCTCTGGCTCTGGCTCTGGCTCTGCAGATGATACCTCTTGAGCCAACAGGTCAAGGTCTTCCTCAAGAGTCGTTATTTCAGTTTCATCATCCAGTAATGCATTAAAGTAGTCATCAAGTGCTTGTTCACTGGACAGCACATCATTACTGCTCATCGAACGCCAACCTCTCCAGGTAAATCAGTAGCTGTTTATAGGCAAACACACCACGGCTACCAGATGCAAAATGCGAAGCTGGCAAGTGCTTTAAACTGGCATCGCGGAACTTGGTATCAATAGGCACCGCTGAGGTCCACACTTGATTTGGGTAATCTTTTTTCAGTTGCATCAATGTCTGCAATGACGCTTTCGTGCGCTTATCGTACATGGTTGGGACGATAGTCACTTTGAAACCGCCCGGGCGAGATTTTTGCATAATGGTTAGCGTACGCATCATGCGCTCTAGACCTTTCATCGCCAAAAACTCTGTTTGAACAGGAATCAAAATTCGGTCACTGGCTGCCAACGCGTTCACCATCATCACGCCAAGGATTGGCGGACAGTCAATCAACACATAGTCATAGTCTTGTGAGACAGTTTGCAGCGCCCGTTTTAAGATTAATCCCATACCACTGCGATTACCCATTACGCGATCAAGCGTGGCAAGGGACATATGCGCGGGAATGATATCCATTCCTTCCAGCTCTGTTTCTAAAATCAACGGCTTAACCGTCTCACGAGAAAACGTCTTCAACTGGAATAAATCAAATAGGCTCGAAGTTACTGCATCAGGATCATAACCGAGATAAGTAGTCAGTGAGGCGTGAGGATCAGTATCAACCATCAATACTCGATGGCCTTTCTGGCTCAATAAGCCCGCCAATGTCACTGTTGAGGTGGTTTTACCCACGCCTCCTTTCTGGTTAGCTACACTCCAAACAATCATGATGAATCCTAAGCTAGGCCAACTTCCACCAACATGCGTTCAGCAATGCGGTCAAGCGGTAAATCTTCTGAAGAAATGCCTGCTTTAGCAACCGCTTGGGGCATGCCATAAACAACACAACTTTCTTCATCTTGTGCCCAAATTGTTGAGCCTGAAGACTTCAACATGCGAGCGCCCTCACGACCGTCTGCACCCATGCCTGTCAACACTAAAGAGAGCACTTTGTCGCCATATACTTTTGCGGCAGAACCAAAAGTCACATCCACACATGGTTTGTAGTTCATGCGGTCGCCGCCATCAATAATGCGAAGACGAGCAGCGCCCGCTCGTCCATCCACCATCATTTGTTTCCCACCTGGTGCAAGGTATGCCACACCGGGCTGTAACACATCGCCATCTTGTGCTTCTTTCACTTGAATCTTACACAAGGTGTTCAAACGACTGGCAAACGCAGCAGTAAACGTTGCTGGCATGTGTTGAATCAATACAATCGGATGCGGATAGTTCATCGGCAAACGCGTCAGAATTTTTTGTAGAGCAACGGGGCCACCTGTTGATGTTCCAATTGCCGTCAGTTGATACTTCTTACCAGAAGCACGGTACTTTGTCGCAGCAGGTCGAGTTGGTGTTGGAGTCACAGGTGAAGCCGTTCTTGAACCTAATGGTCGAGTAGTCGTGCTGGTACTCGCTGTTGGGCGAGCGATAGGTCGACGCATGAAAGCGCGCTTCGAGGCAATCTGAATCACACGCTGTTGAAGTAATGACACCGCTTCTTCACGGTTACGCGCAATGTCCTCAAACTTTTTCGGTAAGAAGTCCAATGCGCCCGCATCTAGCGCATCAAGCGTAGCTTTCGCCCCGTCGTGGGTCAGGGACGAAAACATTAGAATTGGCGTTGGAGCAGCGGCCATTATTTCACGTACAGCTGTAATGCCATCCATCACTGGCATTTCAATATCCATCGTGATGACGTCAGGTTTGAGAGATTTGGCTTTCTCAACCGCCTCTCTACCATTTACCGCAACGTCAATCACTTCTAGGCGCGATTCTGAGTTGATGATTTCGCTCACGCGACGTCGGAAAAAACTCGAATCATCAACGACTAGTACTTTAATCGCCATCTTATTCCTTTTAATAACGTCAGCTTTGCTTAAAGGCGTGAAGCCGCAGCATATCGCTTAAGTAAATCAGGCACATCTAGAATTAATGCAATATGGCCATCGCTAGTAATTGTCGCACCAGCCATACCTGGAGTGCCCTGTAATAGATTATCGAGTGGCTTAATAACCACTTCTTCTTGACCAATAAGCGTATCCACAACAAAACCAACGCGCTGGTTACCAATCTGTACAATCACCACGTGACCGTGACCAGTACGCTCTTGGACGTTTTGCGATTTGGATGCCAACCAGTTTTGTAAGTAAAATAGTGGGATAGATTTCTCACGCACAATAATCGTCAGCTGACCATCTACCACGTTTGTACGACTAAGATCCAAGTGGAAAATTTCACTCACCGAAGCCAGTGGTAGAGCAAAAGGATGACCGCCAACACCAACCATCAGAGTCGGTAAAATCGCTAACGTTAGTGGTACTTTGATCGTAATCTTAGTGCCCTTGCCTAGCTCAGAATCGATATCGATTGAACCGTTTAAGGTATTGATCGCCGTCTTAACCACATCCATACCCACACCACGACCAGAGATGTCAGAAATTTTATCTTTACTTGAGAAACCAGGTGCGAAGATAAGGTTGAAGCACTCTTTATCTGTTAAACGTGCCGCCGCATCTTCATCCATCATGCCACGCTTCACCGCGATGCCACGCAGTTTGTTCGGGTCCATACCGCCACCATCATCTACGATGGATAGTTCAATATGGTCCCCTTCTTGCGATGCTGACAAAATCACTTTACCTGTGCGTGATTTGCCGGCCTTCGCGCGTGCGTCTGGCATTTCAATACCGTGATCAACCGAGTTACGTACCAAGTGAATCAACGGATCGGCCAATGCTTCTACAAGGTTCTTATCGAGATCGGTTTCTTCACCGCGCATTTCTAGCACGATGTCTTTATTTAGGTTACGAGCCAAGTCACGAACAACGCGTGGGAAGCGGCCAAACACTTTCTTAATTGGCTGCATACGCGTTTTCATTACCGCGCCTTGTAGATCCGCAGTTACCACGTCAAGGTTAGCGACCGCTTTGGACATCTCTTCGTTGTCGCTATTCAAACCAAGGCTTAATAGGCGGTTTCGAACCAATACGAGCTCACCCACCATGTTCATGATGGTATCAAGTGTCGAGGTATCAACACGAACGGTTGCTTCAGCCTGAGGTTTTTTAACCGCTGGTGCTTTGGCTTCTTCTTTTACCGCGACTGGTTTAGATTCTGGTTTTGGTGCTGGCGCTGCTTGAACGGGTGCTGGCTTAGCAACAGGCTCAGGTTTCGCAGGGCTTTGCTCTACGTTTGCTGACGCTGGCTTCGTTGCCATATCCAATTCTTCTAGCGTTGGACCTTTACCTGAACCATGTAGCTCATCGAGTAACTTTTC
Organism: Vibrio sp. 1580; assembly: GCF_033340055.1. Classification (NCBI taxonomy): domain Bacteria; kingdom Pseudomonadati; phylum Pseudomonadota; class Gammaproteobacteria; order Vibrionales; family Vibrionaceae; genus Vibrio; species Vibrio sp. 1580. Next base: position 30,812 of record NZ_JAWOVT010000023.1, on the reverse strand, counting down.
GAACTCTTCGTCCGTCATTAAGTCACTGTCTTGATTTGATGAAGATGCCACTGGAGCGGAAGGCTCTGCCGCTTTAGGTGGCTCTACTGGTACGGATGCAGATGCAGCAGCCTCTGCCGTAGAAGGGCTTTTTCCTACACCGTGCAGTTCATCGAGTAAACGTTCAAACTCATCATCAGTGATATCACCACTTTCAACTGATGGTGCACTCGATTGAGGCGGTTCAGATGGCGTTGTAGGTGTCGCAGACATTGAGGTGCCTGGCGCTGAACCTTTACCATGAAGCTCATCAAGTAGCTTTTCGAATTCGTCTTGGGTAATTTCATCAACAGAGCCGACACTTGATGGTGCTGACGGCGCAGCAGGTTCTTCGATGATAGGCTCGGGAATAATAGGCTCTGGAGTAGCCACTGGTTCTTCAACTACGGTTGCCGCTACTTCATCTTCTGACTCAGGTTTGCATAGACGATGAAGTTCTTCAAGAAGCTCAGGGTCCGCAGCTTCTAACGGCTCACGATCTTGAACAGCCTGGAACTGGGTATTAACCGTATCCAAGGCTTTTAGCATCGTATCCATTAAGTTTTGCGTTACCGTGCGTTGACCGTTTCGTAAAACGTCGAACACGTTCTCCGCACCATGACAAGTATCGACTAGCTCTGCCAATGAAAGGAAGCCGGCACCGCCTTTTACGGTATGAAACCCGCGGAAAATAGCATTAAGTAAGTCTTTGTCTTCTGGGTTATTTTCCAATTCAACCAACTGCTCAGAAAGCAGCTCGAGAATTTCCCCAGCCTCAATGAGAAAGTCCTGAAGAATATCTTCGTCTAAATCGTAGCTCATACGTTACCTTTAAAATCCAAGACTGGACAACAAGTCATCGACTTCGTCCTGCGATGAAACCGCATCTTCTCTCAGTTCTGGATGAAGAATCGGGCCTTCGGCTTCGCTTGTTTGTGTATTCTTTTTATCTGCCGGTTCTGACAAAACTTGAATGTGTTCTTCAAGTTTATTTCCAGAGAATACGGTTAGGATTTCCACTAAGCGGCCTTCAACTTCATTAACCAACGTAATTACGCGGCGAATGATTTGGCCAGTTAGGTCTTGGAAGTCTTGCGCCATGAGAATTTCGGTCAATTGGCCGCGCAATTCAGTGCTGTCACCTTCGACTTGCACTAATAGCCCGTCAATTCGGTGGCACAGTGCTTTAAATTCGCTTAATTCTATGCGCCCGTGCATGAGTTCATTCCATTGAGGACGAACTTTTAGAAGGCAATCATGCAGGTTATCAGCGATAGGAAGGCAGCAGTCGACCGCATCCATTGTTTTGTTGGCTGCAAGCTCTGTCTTCTCGATCACATAATTGAGACGATCCCTAGCGTTAGGGATTTCGTCTTTCGCAATTTCGGTCATGCGCTGATCGAGACTGAACTGCTTGAGTGATTCGTGAAGGTCTCGAGTTAACGCTCCAATTTCTTGCAGCATTGGGTTATCGGCACCTTCGTAGATCGAGGCAACAAGCATATTGGCTTGGTCTTGTTCCCCGTTTTCTAGCATTTGAACGAGTGACTTCGCCTGCTCTAGTGAGATCATTCTGAATAGACCCTTTTACGTTTAGTTCTTCTTATCACTTTGAAAACGCTAAACGAGTCATTTAATAGGTATTTAATAATTGGTATGAATGACTCGAATAACAAAGAGAAAGAGAGAGTTATAAACGCTCGAAAATTTTATCTAATTTTTCTTTTAATGTTGCAGCAGTAAATGGCTTAACAATGTAGCCGTTTACACCTGCTTGAGCAGCTTCAATGATCTGCTCACGCTTCGCTTCAGCCGTGATCATTAGAACTGGCAGATGCTTAAGTTCTGCATCCGCGCGGATGTGTTTAAGCAAATCGATGCCTTGCATACCTGGCATGTTCCAGTCAGTTACAACAAAATCGAAGTCACCTTTTTTCAGCATTGGTAATGCGGTTAAACCATCGTCCGCTTCTTGAGTGTTATTGAAACCCAAGTCACGAAGCAGGTTTTTAACAATACGGCGCATTGTTGAGAAATCATCAACAATAAGGATCTTCATGTTTTTATTCAAAATTGCCTCCACTGAATCGTAAAATCAGTGTTTTTAGTCATTTTGTGTCCACGCACTGAGCTTGGTACGTAAACGTTGCATCGCTTGACTCAGTATTTGACTTACGCGAGATTCGCTTACGCCTAACACATCGCCAATTTCTTTCAAATTGAGTTCTTCATCATAATAAAGCGAAAGAACCAAAGCTTCACGCTCTGGAAGCTGTTTTATTGATTCAACCAGTGCTTTTCGAAATGATTCATCAACTACCCCTTTGAATGGGTTGCTGTCATCGGTTTCATCCGCCGGTGAAATCACATCATCAGAAACGCCTAAATCTTCAATACCGACTAATTTTGAGCAGTTGATATCGGTAAGAGCACTATGATATTGATCCAGTGTCATACCGAGATGCGTGGCTACTTCAGAATCAGTAGGATCTCGATTTAATTCGCCTTCCAGCTCCGCAATCGCTTGGTTAATCTCTCGATTATTTTTATGAACAGAACGCGGTACCCAATCGCCTTTACGCATGTCATCTAACATTGCGCCACGAATACGGATACCTGCATAAGTTTCAAAGCTCGCACCTTTAGAACCATCATAATTCTGCTGAGCTTCGATAAGACCGATCATGCCGGCCTGAATTAAATCCTCTACCTGAACACTCGGCGGTAAACGGCCTAGTAGGTGGTGAGCAATGCGCTTAACCAACACTGAATAACGTTCAATGAACGCCTGCTGGCTATTAAATTTGCCATGTTGGTCATAGGTTATCGCTTTATTCACCAAAAGGGTCCTCTGCGAATTCGGTACGATTTAGCAACCTTTCCACAAAAAATTCCAAGTGTCCACTTGGTGTTTTCGGTAGTGGCCACGTCAACGCTTTGTTTGCTAGTGAGCTGATAGCTAAAGCGGCAGGCGAGCGTGGGAACGCATCAACGACAATTTTTTGTCTTTTTACAGCCTGTCGTACTTTATCATCTAATGGAATACATGCTACGAGTTCAAGGCTAACATTCAAGAATCGCTCTGTGACTAGTGTCAACTTTGCAAACAATTCTCGCCCTTCACGGTAGCTTCTGACCATATTTGCTACAACTTTAAAGCGTTGAACTTGGTGTTCTTTACTCAACAGCTTGATTAATGCATAGGCATCTGTGATTGACGTCGGTTCATCACACACAACTACAACCACATCTTGAGCTGCTCGCGAAAAACTGATTACCATGTCAGAGATACCAGCAGCGGTATCAATCAGCAGGACATCCATTTCGTCTTCAAGACTACCAAATGCTCGAATGAGTCCAGCATGCTGAGCGTGAGAAAGCTCTGTCATGCTCTGTGTGCCAGAAGTTGCAGGAATTATCTTTATACCATAAGGCCCTTCGACAATCGCATCTTTTAGCTCACATTCACCCGCTAAGACATGTCCTAGATTACGTTTTGCACGAATTCCGAGCATCACGTCCACATTGGCCAGACCTAAATCAGCGTCGAGAACCATCACCTTCTTGCCTTGGCGAGCCATACAAATCGCCAGACCCAGTGTTACGTTTGATTTCCCCACACCACCTTTGCCGCCAGTAACAGCAATCACTTTGGTCAACGATGGTTGTGTTAAGCGACGGAGGCCGCTTGCTTGATCGTGTATCATATTCTCAGTCATAGTAGTCCGCCGCCTTAGAGTCCTTCACTGTCACTGTTCCAAAAGTGAGGTTCGTTCTCTGTCGACTTCTCTAACAGTTCATTTGCTTTCGCAAGCATATATTTTGGTTGCGCTATCACAATGTCTTCTGGTACGCGCTGACCATTAGCGATGTAAGCTACTGGCATTGCGTTTTGAATCACTACACTGATGAATTCGCCTAGGCTTAATGACTCATCAAGCTTCGTCATAATACAACCCGAAAGTGGTATACGTCGGAAGTGATCCAGCGTTTCTTGTAGAACACGACGTTGTGCGGTAGCCGGCAAAACAAGGTAGCTGTGAATCACTTCCCCGCTCTCTTGCATTAGAGTGTCGAGCTGCTCGGAAAGCCTCACATCTCGTTGCCCCATCCCTGCCGTATCGACCAAAATCAGTCTTCTGTTTCTTAGCTGATATATAACATCGGCTAACTCGTTAGAATCTTTAGCAACTCTTACGGGACAACCCATAATTCTTCCATAAATTGAGAGTTGCTCATGTGCACCTATGCGATATGTATCTGTTGTCACAAGGGCCACATTGTCGGCACCGTATTCCATGGCTGCGCGTGCTGCGAGTTTCGCTACGGTTGTTGTTTTCCCAACCCCCGTCGGACCCAACAATGCGACTACGCCACCACGTTTTAAAATGTCCTGTTTAGGAATATTGATTTGATCCGCCACCAGCGACAATAACGCTTTCCACGCTCGCGCTGGCTTTGTATCTTCCGGGATATAACAGGCCATCTGGTCTGCTAACTCCGGAGAAACGCCCATTCGCTCTAAGCGCTTAATCAGCATTGCTCTTAGTGGCTCACGACGTTCTACTTCTTGCCACATCAGACCAGAAACTTGGTGCTCCAACAGACGACGAATTGACGTCATCTCTTCGCGCATGCTTTCTAGCTCATCGGCCGATTCGTCACGCTCATCACTTGGGCGACGTCGGTCATAGCGCGTCGGGTCCAGCTTGGGCGTCGGACGTTCAAATCGATTGTCCTGTGCGATTAGCTTCGCCAAAGGTGAATCTGGTTGATATGGCGCTGGCTTTTCTTGGTTGTAGCCGTCGCGATGCTTATTTTGGCGTTGCAGCAAAGCAGAGAGCGAATCTTCATTTTCCGCTACGTGGTCGTCAGCATCTGCTGCACCACCGCTATATTGCTTAAGCATATTAGCGAATCGCTGCGTCATTGAGCCTGTTTTTTCATTGTTACTGTTATTACTGTTCAGGCTAATTTTATCTTCATCTAAATGACGATCTTGGTAACGATCAGCAGAAGACGATGACATTTGACGATGTTCGTTATAGCGATTCGATTGAGAAGCACCGCGATTTTGCTGTGACGCTGCGCTTGCTTGAGACGGATTAGATTCACTATCTATCGCCGCAACAATCGCTACTCCACCAGCCACTTTCTTGTTTGACATGATCACCGCTTCCGCGCCTAACTCCTCTTTCACTTGGAGCAGCGCCGTTCTCATGTCTTTGGCAAAAAATCGCTTTATTTTCAAACTATGAATCCATTAATGATGCGTGAGATCAGTTACCCACGGCTTGCACAATTCTGATCTGTTTTTCATCCGGGATTTCTTGGTAAGACAGTACCCGGAGATTAGGTATTGTGTTCTTCACAAATTTCGCCAACGTCGAGCGTAATACGCCGGAAGTAAGCAGAACGGCAGGTTCGCCTTTCAGTTCTTGTTCCTGTGTCGCTTGGCTTAGTGAAGACTGCAATCGCTCAGCGAGTCCCGGTTCAATCCCCGCAGATTCGCCTCCTGATGCTTGCATAGTTTGATGCAATATTTGTTCCAGTTCGGGTATCAAAGTAATCACTGGTAACTCAGGCTCTATACCATTGATTTCTTGAACAATTAGACGTTTAAGACTAATTCGAACTGCTGCCGTCAATATGTCAGCTTCTTGACTCTTACTTGAGTACTCAGCCAAAGTTTGAACAATCGTGCGAATATCGCGGATTGGAATGGCCTCGTTTAACAAGTTTTGTAGGACTTTCACCACCACACCTAATGGTAATTGGTCAGGAACAAAGTTCTCGACCAACTTAGGCGCGCTGCGTCCCAACATTTCTAATAAATTCTCTACTTCTTCATGACCAATTAGCTGTGATGCGTTGTTGGTCAATAGCTGGCTTAGGTGCGTCGCTAATACCGTTGATGAATCAACAACCGTATAACCCAGAGCCTGCGCGTGCTCACGCTGATCTTCTCGGATCCATACGGCTTCCAGTCCAAAAGCAGGGTCAATGGTTGGCTCACCATCAATCATGCCATACACCTGACCTGGGTTAATCGCTAGCTCTTGATCCGGACGAATCTCTGCTTCGCCCACCGCAACCCCCATCAATGTAATTCGGTAACTGTTTGGGGTCAGCTCAAGATTGTCACGAATATGAACCGCTGGAATTAGGAACCCAAAATCTTGCGATAACTTTTTACGCACGCCTTTTACGCGCTCTAACAGTTCCCCACCTTGGTCTCTGTCCACCAAAGGGATTAAGCGATAACCGACTTCCAAGCCAATAATATCGACTGGCTGGACGTCATCCCAAGACAGTTCGCGCTGTGAGGAAGGTTCTGTACCTTCGTCTGCTGTTGCTGGTAAAGCGGGCTCTTTCGCTTTCTGCTTCTGCCGTTTGTCGATGAAATATGCCGCTGCACCGGCCGCGACTGCCAGGCTCAAAAACGCAAAGTGTGGCATGCCCGGTACGATGCCCATCACACCAAGAATAGCCGCAGTAATCATCAGCGCTTTTGGGTTGTCGAACATCTGGAAGACCAGTTGTTCCCCCATGTCTTCATCGGTGTTTTGGCGCGTCACCATCATTGCCGCTGCAATCGACAGCAATAGCGATGGGATTTGTGCGACCAAACCATCACCGATTGTCAGTAAGGTATAGATTTCAATCGCTTCACCGAAACCCAATCCATACTGCGCCATACCGATCGACAGACCGCCGACGATGTTGATAAACAGAATCAAAATACCGGCAATCGCGTCACCTTTTACGAACTTCGAGGCACCATCCATCGAGCCATAGAAATCCGCTTCTTTGGTCACTTCAAAACGACGAACTCTTGCCTGCTCTTGGTCTATCAATCCGGCATTCAAGTCCGCATCAATCGCCATTTGCTTACCCGGCAACGCATCAAGCGTAAAGCGAGCACTTACCTCAGAGATACGACCCGCACCTTTGGTCACCACCATAAAGTTGATGATCATTAAGATGAGGAAAACCACTAGGCCGACCGCGTAGTTACCACCAATAACGACGTTACCGAACGCCTCAATTACGTTACCTGCCGCATTACCGCCTTCATGACCATGCAGTAAGACGACACGAGTCGAGGCAACGTTCAAAGCCAAGCGGAGCAACGTGGCGATCAGCAATACCGTTGGAAAAGCAGCGAAGTCCAAAGGGCGACGTGTGTAAACGGTCACTAACAACACCACCATCGACAGCGCGATGTTAAAGGTGAAGAACATATCCAGCAAAAATGCTGGAATCGGCAGTACCACCATCGCTAGGGTGGCCAAAACCATCACCGGAGCACCAATAGCTGGCATTTCACGTTGAGGGATTCGTGGCAATTTATCTGCAAACGGCAGGCTTAACTTCATACTGCGAGAGATCTCAATCGATTGAAGCGTCACGTAAGCTCTTACTATTAATACGCGACCGCTTTAGCCTAAAAGTTTAGGTAGGGTTGATAATTAAAGCGTTTTAAGCAATCTATGTACCATAATTAGCGCCAAAATAATGACTAAACACTCAAATAGAGCTTAGCTTTTGATCAAACGAGCTTTTTTAAGGCTTTACAGCTTTTCGTATCAATGACGGTGCTCGGGCGGGATTGGCAAATCATAATCTTGAATTTTCGGGCGCTGTCCACCTCGTTTTCGGTATTGCTTCAATTGGAATACAAATGCCAAAACCTGAGCGACGGCAGTAAATAACCCATCGGGGATCTCTTGCTCGAGCTCTGTCGTGTGGTACAACGCACGAGCCAAAGGTGGTGCGGGCACAATCGTAATGTCATGTTCGCGGGCGACTTCTCGAATCTTCATCGCCATGTGGTCAGTACCTTTAGCGATCACGACTGGCGCACGGTCTGTCTTCTGTTTATAACGAAGCGCTACCGAGAAGTGCTCTGGGTTAGTAACAATAACATCAGCTTGAGGAACGTCCGCCATCATTCGACGTTGAGCCGCTTCCCTTTGCAACATACGAATACGGCCTTTCACTTCCGGCTTACCTTCAGTCTCTTTGTATTCGTCTTTGACTTCTTGCTTGGTCATTTTTAACTGATCGGCGTGCTGCCAAATTTGAAATGGAATATCGATGGCAACCACAATCAATAGCGAGCAACTGATCAGCAAAATAAAGTTCAGCAAAATATCTAAAGCATGGAAGATGTTTTGCGGATACACATCCATGCTCAATTGAATCAGATCGGCCTGTGATGCTTGGATCAAATAGATGGCGACACCAGTGACCAGAACCACTTTAAGGATTGATTTGATCAACTCTACCCAGCTTTGCATGCCAACCATTCGCTTTAAGCCGCTAAGCGGATTCATTTTCGACAGCTTGGGCATGGCCGCTTGGGCAGAAAAACTGATTCCTCCCACACCTGCTGCTCCAATCATGGCGGCGGTAAACAATGTCGCTAACACCAAAAATAGTGGGAACAACAAATCACTCATCGCGCCCAAAGCGATATCAAACAGTTTTGCAGTATCGAAAATCTCTTCTCGTTGAAGATCAAATAAACGGCTCATGATGGAAAACAATGAACGTGCTAACGCCTCGCCAAACCACATCAATGAAATGGCGCCAACGATCAGCACAGATGCTGATGCAAGCTCTTTAGATCGAGCGACCTGCCCCTTTTCTCTGGCTTGTTGTAACCGTCGGGGCGTGGCTTCTTCGGTGCGTTCCTGACCGTCTGATTCTGCCAAATCTTAGCACTCCAAGCGAATAAGCCGACAAATCTGCGCCTCACCCACTGTCCAGAACATTTCATAATGACTGTATAGACCAGCCAGTATGTACCAACAAAGTAATAGACCCACCATCAAAGCAAAAGCAAAACCAAGCGAGAAGATATTCAGCTGTGGTGCGGCACGGGTCATTACACCAAACGACAAGTTAATGGTCAGTAGTGCAATAATGCCGGATAGAGACATACTCAATGCCGTTTGGAACATAATACCAAGCCAGCCTGCCATTTCACGGAAATCAACCGCGTTGAGCGAGCCGGAGCCAATCGGCAAAGTTTTAAAACTGAACACCACCAATTGCAGCATTTTTAAGTGTCCATCGGTGGCAAGGAAAAACATTGTCGTTAAGAACATGAATAACTGACCAAGCAATGGCGTGTTCTGACCATTTGCGGGATCGACCATAGAAGCAAAGCCCAAACTTGATTGCATACCCAATATTTGACCCAGCAGGACAAAGGTTTGAATCATAAATTGAGTAACCATACCCATCGCTATGCCGATGATCATTTGCTCGGCAATGGTCATGAAGCCACGAAACGAGAGTAGCTCAATGTCTTGAGGTACGGCGGGGATAGCTGGCATGACAGCGAAAGTGATGGCTAAACCGAGGTAAAGGCGGATTCTTGGCGAAACAAATCGGGCCCCGGTTACTGTCATCACCATCAACATGGATGAGATACGAACATAGGGCCAGAAGTAGTTTGCGATCCAATCTAAGACAACGCTAGTGGGGTACTCCATAGGCGCCTCTAATAAAGCACCTGAGGTAAGCGTTCAATCAAGCCATAGAAATATTCCATCAACATTTGCGTCATCCAATGCCCAAACAGCATCAGGGCCAAAAGCGTGACAATCAAACGCGGTAAGAAGCTCAACGTTTGTTCGTTGATGGATGTCGCAGCTTGAAAAATCGCGACTACAAGGCCGATAAGCAAGCTTGGGATGATAATAGCGCAGACCATGATAAGCACCATCCAAAGTGCTTCACGGAAAAGCTCGACAAACATTTCTGGTGTCATGTCTTATCCTCTATCTGCGCTTATCTAAAGGGCAAAGCTGCCCGCAAGTGTCGAGAGTATCAAGTTCCAACCATCGACCAATACGAACAACATCAACTTGAACGGCAACGAAACAATCATTGGTGACAACATCATCATACCCATTGCCATCAGTACCGAAGCGACTACAAGGTCAATAATCAAAAACGGCAAGAAGAGCATAAAGCCAATTTGGAATGCAGTTTTTAGCTCTGAGGTGATAAAAGCCGGAATCAACACCGCCATCGACACATCTTCTGGATTCTCGACTTGCTCTCCTGACATGGTTACGAACGTCTCCAAGTCTTTGATTCGGGTCTGCTTAAGCATAAATGCTTTCATTGGCGCTTGTGCAGCATCAAACGCTTCTCGCGCCGTGACTTGCTCGTTCAAATAAGGCTGAACAGCTTTGTCGTTGATTTCGTTCAGGACAGGGGACATAACAAAAAAGGTCAAAAACAGCGCAATACCAATAATAACCTGATTAGAAGGCGTTTGTTGCAAACCCATTGCCTGACGCAATATCGACATCACCACCACAATTCGAGTGAACGAGGTCATCAGAATCACCATGGCAGGCAAGAAGCCAAGCATGGTCATTAACGCTAAAATTTGTAGTGTAACCGAGTAGTCTTCACTGCCATCAGGGTTCGTGGTCATGGTGAATGCTGGAATACCACCGCCACTAGAAACGGACATAGCACGGCTAGCACCAGTATCACTTTGCATAGCCTGAACTGTAACACTACTTCCATCGGCTAAGTTATCTGGCAGCGCTGACTCCTCTGCTTCAGCAAAGGTAAATGAAGAAAACAGCACGCCGACAAAAAGTAACAACGTACTCAGGAGCAAACGAATTGGATTACCCTTTGTCATGTTTTTTGATCAGCTGGCTAAATTGAGTCGCAAAAGCATTGGTCGCCAACTCTTCCTCTTTCAGTGGCTTATCTAACTTGGCTAAAGTTTGGATCGATTGGCTAGTAATCCCAACCAAAAACTGTTCTTCACCCACTTGAACTACTGCGATTCTTTCTTTTGTACCCACTGGCAACTGACTCACTATACGCAAGCCCTTTTGTTGTCCCATCGCTGGCACTTGCATACGTTTCAGCAACCAAGCCAGCAAAAGAATCACGCCGATTACAAGCACAAGCGAGCCAAGTGTCGTCGCAAGATCTAGATTATTTGGTGCGGCAGCAAATGCATAAGGAGCACTTAGTATTAAGCTCAGTGCTCCAGTGATTTGCTTCAATCGCATTTTGATTGAACGACTCATCTTAACGCAGCTTCTTAATTCGTTCAGTTTGGCTGATCACATCCGTCAAACGGATACCAAACTTATCGTTGACGACCACGACTTCGCCGTGAGCAATCAAAGTACCGTTAACCAATACGTCGAGCGACTCACCGGCTAGACGATCCAATTCAACAACCGAACCTTGGTTAAGCTGCAACAGGTTCCGAATGCTAATTTGAGAACGACCGACTTCCATCGAAATCGTCACCGGGATATCCATAATAGTGTCGAGTTTACGACGCTCATCTTCGCTAATTGGGCTTGAAGTGTCTTTTAGCTCTTCCAGTGGCGCAGCCAATACTTCATCTACGTCTACAGAAGGGGCAGACGGGTCTTCGCCAAGAGCGGCTGCCCATTCGTCTGCTAGCTTTTGATCGTCACTTGGTTCCATTTTTCTATCCTGTGTTACGCCTTACTCATGCCATAGCATGTCTGTTTAATAAGGTATCTTAATGGTCTATATCGTCTTCACTCTCAAGCTCGGACATGATGTCTTTACCTAAGAAAGCTAAATCTGTTTTGACGACATGTGGGCGCTCAATTTCCTCAGAAATTTGCACCGCTAATTTATCTTCCGAACGACCCATTTTTACGCGATAGGTCGGTAGGTCTTCTACAAACATCGTCGCATGTTCTGGCATTTCAATCGGGATGATATCGCCCGGTTGCAGCTCCATGAGATCACGCAAAGAAATGTCTTTTTCGAGCAAGTTCACACGGAAGTTAACCGGACAATCCATGATCTCTTCACGTAGTGCTGAGCTCCAGCGAACGTCCGTTTCCATCTTGTCGGACTGAACACCTGCATCCAATAGTTCACGGATAGGCTCAACCATGGAGTAAGGCATAACGACATGAAAATCGCCGCCACCGCCGTCAACTTCTATATGGAATGAACTCACGACAATCACTTCTGTCGGGCTGACAATGTTTGCCATGCTTGGGTTTACTTCAGAGTCGAGATATTCGAACTCTACCCCCATCACTGGCGACCACGCTTCTTTATAATCTTCAAATACAATTTTCAGTAACAACTGAATGATGCGGCGTTCCGTTGGGGTAAATTCACGGCCTTCTATTTTGGCGTGGAATCGACCATCACCGCCAAAGAAGTTTTCTACCAGAATAAAGACTAAACGAGCCTCCATGGTGATCAACGCAGTGCCTTTTAACGGACGAAAACGCACCATGTTCAAACTGGTTGGCACGTACAATGTGTTCTGGTATTCACCAAACTTCATCATCTGCACGCCATTGATCGACACCTCTGCCGTTTTACGCAGCATATTAAACAGACTAATACGCATGTGCCGTGCGAAGCGCTCGTTGATAAGTTCGAGCGTCGGCATTCGACCACGTACGATTCTGTCTTGCGACGAGAAATCAAAATTGACGGCGCCCTCAGTGTCGTTTTCTATCGGTTCATCGACGTCATCAACATCGTCAACCCCATGCAATAGCGCATCAATTTCGTCTTGGCTTAATAGATCGGTCACGTTTTACCTATTGAATAACAAAATCTGTAAACAGTACTTTTTCAATCACTGGCTTACCGACCGCAGCATTCAGCGCTGCTTTGATATCTTCGGAAGCACGATCGCGCAATTCCACTCGTCCTGTAGGAGAGCGCAATTGATCAACCGTCGCGGAAGCAAATGTTGATAGCATAGAGCTTTCAATCAGTGGCGAGTGATACCGCGCCAACTCTTCATTTTCTGCACCGCGAACCATTAACTGCGCTTTAATTTGAACCAACCTATCGCGGCTATCCCCAGTAACGTTAAATACAAATGCCTGAGGAAGATTCACATACGCGATGGGCGCAGCATCCGATGCCTTCACTTGAGCCTGTTGAGACGATTCAGCCTGAGCAGGTTCATCAGAGCCCATTAGAAAAAATGCCGCTGCCCCGCCACCAAGTAGTAATACTACAACAGCGATGATGATGATAAGTAACTTGCTTTTTCCTTTCGGCGCATCGGCCCCTTGTAACTGTTCTTCTGCCATTCTTGTCTCTTATTGTTCTTTTGAGTTACCAAGACGTTTTAGTGAGTTGCTTGGTAACCGTATGCCATTGCCGTTAAACGGCCTTTTATGCGTAAAAACTAATTCCATCACGCTTTGAAGCGACATTCAAATCCAGATTGACATCAGATTCAAAACCCTCTTCGGACTGTCCAGAAAAACCGCCACTTTGCGCGCTTTGACCATGTTGTTCAGCAGTATACCTACCTTGCTGTTGCCCGCTGTTTTGTTGCTGGACGGAAGAATCAGCCAGCTGCATACCTTGTTGCGCTAGCATTTCTCTCAAACGAGGGAGCGTCTGTTCAATAATGTCACGAGCTTGCGGGTTGTTCACTGTAAAATGTACATTGGCAACGTCGTTATTCATGGTCATACGAATTTGCATACGACCTAACTCTGGTGGATCAAGACGAATATCGAGATTTTTCAGATTCTTCGACATCATCATTTGCACTTTTTCCGCAACTTGCTCGTTGGCTAGCTCTTTAGTTAGTTGCAACGGAAGCTGAGCTTGTTGTGCAGCATCAATACGCGCTTGTTGCTGCACATTAATTCCTTGCTGACCTGCCATAGCCTGAAGTTGTCCAGCGAAGCCATGTTGGAGGTCCGGCTTATCTTGTTTATCCGCAGTCGCCTTTAGCGCACCAGTCTCCAATGCTGCGTTCATCACTTTCTGGCTAATCTCTCCGTCTTTCACACCTTGAAGCGACGTCGGCACTTGCGCGGCTATCAACGTATCAGGCGTTGGAGATAATGCGACTTTTTCTCCACTATGAGCAGTTTGTGGCTGGGGTACTTGAGCCGCTGTATGCTGGATTTGCTGAGACACTGCCATAGGTCCAGCCTGGCGAGTTAAATTATGTTGTACTTGTTGCTCTGCGAGAATCTGTTTAATGTCATTAGGGAGCGCAACAAATTGGGCAAGGTCTTGATCAGGAATATCCGCCGTGATCCTTCCTTGTTTCAACCCTTCAATGATCTGAGCTTCTTGCTGAGTCAGTGGTTTTCCTTGCGCCAACTTAGTATCTATAACTTCAAGTTCATCCAAGGATACTCGTGGAAGCGCGTCGATGTTGGAACAATCAACATCTGTTAACAACGGCGACAGATCATTAGCTACTTCACCACTGACTGCGCTCTTAGTCGTCGGATGGCTGGCTTGTTTCGCTAGCTCTTGCCAAGCAGCAAACTCAGACGAGAGTTTGTCGACATCGATAGGTTGACCATTCTTATCTAAAATTGGCTCTAAGTCTTGCCCTGGGATCAGCTGTGCTTGTTCAAGAGAATGAACTGATGGCGTTTCATTCAAAGCCAGCTCATCAAGGTTTGTCGAAACGGTTGCTTGCTCGTGGAACGAATGCACTAAATTCGCGCTCTGAGGCAAAACTTTGCCACTATTGATGGATGCATTACTCGCATTCAGGGTTTGATTCGCTTGTTCAATTCGGCCAAGAAGCTGTTGTCCTTCGCCCATAGTGCTTTTTACGTCCATTGTATTTGATGGGTTGCTCGTATCGATTGATGTTGATTTCACTTTTTCAATAGCTTCAACATCATTCTCCAAAGGTGTGCTGTTACCCGCCTTTTGTAAACTTGCTTCTTCACTTAAGGTTGCATTCGGTTTGTTTGCTGATATTTCATCAAAACCATGGGTCTCGTCACTGACGGATTCTTGGCTTTCTTGCGCCAACAATTCGTCCGAGACGTTAGCAGAAGAAGTACTGCCTACATCCGCTCTTTCTTTTTCTTCAACCACTGTCGATTCTGTTGCTACTTTTTCGGGCTTTTGTTTACCAGCAAACGCATCGGTTAACGTTTCTAAAAATCCCTTGCTCTCAGTGCTCTCTGCGGACGCTTTAGCGGACACATCAGAAACTGGCGTCTTGGTAGTCGCAGATACATGGGACAAATTCACACTCATTTAGAAACTCTCGTTCTCGTGGCTCTGAGCGTATCGCTGACAGACAGCAATACTGGCGGCAAACAAAGGTCAAAAAGACCCGACACTGACAGCTAAAATGCAAAAATCACACCACAATATTGAGTCAATTCTCGGTAAGCTAATAGATGGCATGTTTATGGAACAAACATCAACAGTACTATCCGAGAACCTGGTTCCTAACATGATGTACAGCTACTTGATTGACTTTGAAAAACGATAAGTGTAAACAGACACTTGGCTTAACAATTAAGGAATCACTTTGAAGATCACAGAATTACGCCAATATAGAATCAAAGCAGGCAAAACAGAACAGTGGCTAAGTTGGATGAAGGAAGAACTGTTGCCCTATCAACGTTCACAAGGCATGCGTGTACTGAATACTTACGTCCACACTGGTGATGATGGACATGACTATTTTGTTTGGCTTAGAGAGTTCGACAATGAACAAGCACGCCAGGCTCTCTACGAAAAAACATACAACGAGTGGTGGGTTCGCGAGATTCGACCGAAGGTGTTTGAGTTAATTGAACAAGACTCAATCAAAGTTACCTTACTTGAATCGGTAGAGATGTAGTCAGCTGCAACACCGTAATGAAATATCGAACCGATAACCTTTAGAAACGATGTGGTTTTCGACTGTAAAGTAAGGTGGAAAACTCGTCCATTTGCTTTTGTTCGCGCTTAGCTTCAGCAAGTTGTTTCTCTTTTTCGCGTTTGTCTATCATCCACTCATAGGATTTGCGTTCTTTACGCACGGTTAACCAATATTCTTTACAGTTTTCAACCTGCTCTTTGAAATGACTTTCTGCTTGCTTTTGCTTAGATAAAGTTTCATCTAGCTGGGTAAGGAATCGATTTAAGTGTCCATATTGACTTGCCGTTAGGCCCGCCTGACCACGGTCGACGAGTTGCTGGCAATAATCAAGCCGATACTTTTCAATTTGTTCAACCTGACGGTAATAATCTTCGAGTTCAGAACGCGCTTTGTTCAGTGCAAGCACAGCTTGGTCTTCACGATCCTTAGTTTGCTCAAGTAGAAACTCCATCGCATTATTCATGCGCTATCACCCACCCAAAATGTTTCTAAGCATATTGACGCACATATCGTATGGCACCGATTCTTTCATGCTCTGCTGCAAGTATTCGTCTAACTTCGGTTTCAAAGTAAATGCGCCATCAATAGCAGGATCGGTACCCGGTTTGTACGCTCCAATCGAGACCAAATCTTGATTCTTGCGACAAATAGACAAGACCTGTCGCACCGCTTTTGACATCAGAACGTGCTCTTCGGTCGTGATTTGCGGCATAACACGGCTCACCGACTTCTCGACATCAATCGCCGGATAATGGCCTGCATCCGCCATTTCACGAGAAAGTACAATATGGCCATCAAGAATGGCTCGCGATGCGTCCGCTATCGGATCTTGCAAATCATCCCCTTCGGTCAACACGGTAAAGAACGCCGTAATCGAGCCTTGTTCGGCACTTCCATTACCCGCTCGCTCGACCAGCGCTGGCAGCTTGGCAAATACAGAAGGCGGGTAACCTTTCGTCGCTGGCGGCTCACCAACAGAAAGTGCGATTTCACGCTGTGCTTGTGCAAAACGAGTCAACGAGTCCATCAATAGCAGAACATCTAACCCTTGGTCCCTGAAGTATTCAGCAATCGTTAATGCCGTTTGGCACCCCTTTAAGCGCATTAGAGGTGAAGCATCGGCAGGCGCCGCGACCACCACTGAGCGGCGACGACCGTCCTCACCCAAGATCTCTTCGATGAACTCTTTAACTTCACGTCCACGCTCACCTATCAGGCCGACGACCACAACCTGTGCGGTGGTGCCTCGCGTCATCATGCCAAGCGTGACCGATTTACCCACACCAGAACCTGCAAACAGACCGATACGCTGACCTTTACCAACCGTCAACAAACCATTGATGGCTTTTAGGCCAACATCGAGCGGTTCAGAAATTGGTTTTCGAGCCAACGGGTTGATCGGCTCAGCATTAAAAGAGGCACGGTGATCGGTATACAAAGGGCCAAGTCCATCAAGTGGATTCCCAACCCCGTCTATCACGCGCCCAAGTAACTCCATGCCGACAGGCAAACCAGCGTCACTGGTTAAAGGGGTGACTCTCGCGCCAGGTAAAATGCCCGTAATTTGTTCGCTTGGCATTAAAAATAGGTTGCCACCTGAAAAGCCGACAACCTCGGCTTCCATCTGACCTGACATGGTTTCCACTAAGCATAAACTGCCAATCGGTGCGCGACAGCCGGTCGCTTCCAACGTTAATCCAACCACACGCACCAGTTTGCCAGAGGCGACAGGGCGTGTCGTAAGACCTTCAACTTTATAGCTTTTTAAGCGGTCAGCGAGTGCTTGCATGGATTACTCACCCTCTTGATGACGGTTTGCGCCACAAAAGCTGTGCAATACGCTTTTGACGCGTTCTTCCATGCGATAAATAATGCTTGATTCACCGGCTTCAATCTGGACGTCACCTCGATTGAGCGATGGCTCAACAACTAACGTCCAGTTGCGACAATCAAGGTCTTCTTCACCATAAGCTGAACGAATAATCGCGACATCTTCTGGATTCAGGTGCAAGGTAATAGGGTGGCCTGATATTGGTAGTGCTTCGACCGACTGCTTCACTGTATCTAAAATAATTTGAGGGTTGGTTTGTACTTCAACGTGCACCACTTCTTTGACTAAACAGAGCACCATATCCACTAGCTGCTTTTCAACCTGAGCATTCATCAACTCCAAAGGTTGAGCAAACTGATTGGCCAAGTTCATGAAGGTTTCAACTTGCTGCTGAATGTATTCTTGCCCTGCAGTTACCCCTTCAGCTTTTCCGAGCTCGAGACCTTCAGCATGGCCGGCTTGCAACCCTTCTTCTTTACCTTTGTCGTAACCTTGCTTAAAGCCAGCTTCCTGACCTTGATGTAAGCCTTCTTGATAAGCACCTTGCTTAATCAGTTCAATTTGCTCTTCGGTTAGCGCAAGTGGCTGCTCTTCTTCAGGCTCATCAAAATTCGGCACCCATCCCGGGTCATAGTTGAACGCGGTTTGTTTTGCTTGTTTGGCTTTAGGCTCGCCATAATCAGGCAGCCCCCAACGTTGAGGTTCGATCATCGAATCATCTTCATCAGGACGGATAAATCCACGTTTTCTATCGCCAGCCATGGGTTACCTATTGTGTGTTCGATTAAGAAGTGAGGGTGCTCCGCAATAGGATAATTGCGAAGCAATAGAAATTATAAGAATTCGTCAGCACCGCCAGATAGCATGAGCTCACCAGCATCCGCCATTCGACGGGCAATTGCTAAGATTTCTTTCTGAGCGGCTTCTACATCTGCCACTCGTACTGGCGGCATCGCTTCTATGTCATCACGCATCATATCAGCAGCACGTTTAGACATATTCTTGAAGACTTTCTCACGTAACGAGTCATCTGCACCTTTGAGTGCTTTTTGCAACACGTCTTGTGGTACGTCACGCAGCAACTTCTGAATACCTTGGTCGTCCACCTCGACTAAGTTTTCGAAGACAAACATTAGGTCTTGGATTTGCGTCGCCATGTCTTCGTCCTGATCGCGAATTTGTTCCATCAACAAACCTTCGACGTTGTTGTCTAGGTAGTTCATGATCTCCGCTGCTGCTTTCAGGCCGCCAATTTTGGCTGCTTGTGCACCCGCTTGACCCGCGAACTGTTTCTCCATGATTTCGTTCAGCTCTGCCAATGCTGATGGCTGAACTTCTTCAAGGTTGGCAATACGCATCATCAGATCCAAACGCACGCGCTCAGGGAACTGAGACAAAATCTCTGCAGATTGGTCTGCTTCTAAATAAGACAGTACGATAGTTTGAATCTGTGGGTGTTCATTGACAATAATGCTCGCCACTTGGCGTGGGTCCATCCATTTCAAAGAATCCAAACCCTTTGAGCCCGTACCAAGTAGGATCTGGTCAACTAAGTTGTTGGCTTTGTCTTCACCAAGAGCGGCAACCAATGCATTACGCATAAAGTCTTCGCTGCCCATACCAATGTTGGTGTATTTCTGGATATCCTCCAAAAACGCACGATGAACAGCAGATACCTTGTCTTGGCTGAGATCCTTCGCGCGAGCCATCGCACTACCAACACGCTGAACCTGTTTTGGTTCTAGGTGACGGATAATGCCAGCTGCATCTTGTTCATTAAGGCTCAGTAGCAAAATTGCCGCTTTTTCTTCGCCAGTAATGGTTGAAACATCCAGCTCTACTGGCATTCCCGCGGCGTTGTCATCTTGAGGTACGATATCGTTAGCCATTGTCATTCATCCAGTTTTTCACTACTTGAGCAGCCAGTTCAGGTTCATTCGCAACCAGAGCGCGAACCGCTTTCAATACATCTTCATCTTTATGAAGGTTTGGCAAATCAATACTTGAGCCAAACTCGAACAGTTCGCTGCTTTCGATGTCACTGCCAATCAAGCTAGTTTCACCATCCGCACCAATCGGCAAGCCGTCTGGTCCGTACATTTCGTCTTCATCATCGCTGGTAGGGTTAAGCAATTTCTTCATTGCTGGGCGAACCAGAACCAACACAACCACAATAATCACTAATGCACTTGCGAACCAACGAACCCAATCACTGAAGTTAGGGTGCTCCCAAATTGGTGGTTCTTCTAGCTGCTCAGCCTCTGGCTCAGCAAACTTTACACTCAATACATTCAGCAAATCGCCACGGCCTTGATCAAAGCCAACGGTACCAATTAATACTTGGCGAATGGCATTGATTTCAGATTCGGACATTGGGGTATAAGTCACTTCACCCGTATCAGGGTTAACTTGACGACGGTCTTTAATCGCAACAGAAACGGTCTGACGAGCCACTGTCCCGGTCTGCTTTCGCTCGTGGCTGATGGTCGTATCAAGTTCAAAGTTACGCGTGGATTCTTTACGAACTGAACCCTGCCCCATGACAGAACCATCTTTCATTTGAGCCACATCTTGCGGAATTGAGGCATCCGCTGGAGGCTGATTACTCAACGCACCCGGAATACCCGCTACCATGTTACCGTTATTGTAATCTTCGAGTGCGTACTCACTGCGAGTCGCAGGGGTGTTTGGATCAAAGCGTTTGCGGGTTTGTTCAACCGCACTGAAGTCCATTTGGATATCAACCTGCGCCGTATAGTTGCCATAACCTAAAATGGGTAATAGTACGGAATCAATTTTTTCGCGCAGCGCTTGCTCTTGGCTGCGTTCTAATTCTTGTTCTTTGCGTCGCGCCGCAGAAGCGGGATCTTGGGAGCCTGAGCTGAGTAAGCGGCCATGCTGATCTGTGACGGTAATTCGAGAAGTTTTCATTCCCGGCACAGCACTAGCCACCATGTCGACAATAGAATCCACTTCTTGTTGCTTAAGGTTCGTGCCTGTCGACAATGTCAAAAATACCGACGCAGACGCTTCTTGGTTATGACGCACAAACACGCTGTGCTTTGGCAGTGCCAATAACACTCGTGCTTTGCGAACTTGCTTCATTTCTTCAATTGCTTGAGCCAATTGGCGCTCTCGACTGAGTTTGAGACGCTCTTGCTCGAGACGTTGTGAAACACCAAAACCCATGTCTTGCAGCAAAATATCATCGCCCGCTTCTGTAGCTTGGTTAACGCCGGAACGAACCATGCCAAGTTTGATCGAGTTGTACTCACTCGATTCAACAGAAACAGTATTGCCATCAAGCTTATAATTGATTTTCTGCTGGTCCAGATAATCCAGAACGGGGATCAATTCTTCGGTCTCATACGCACCAAGTGGGCGCATTTCCGGTTCTTTGACCCAAAAGAACAGCATCACGATCAATGCGACACAGATGGATATCGACAGCACAAGCACAACCTGACGAAGTAAATCGAGGTCGCCCACTGCCATATCGAATTTTGACGCACTACGCTCCTCTAGATCTGGATTTTGACTCTCCACATCCACATCGGAACTTGCTACCAGTGCACCATCTGAGCCGCCTTCAGTGACGGTTAAATCTGTAGACTTGTCTGCCACACTTATTACCTAAATTACACTGGCATGTTCATGAGATCTTTATATGCCTCAACGAGTTTATTGCGAATTTGAACCGTCGCATCAAAAGCGACACTAGACTTGTTACGAGCGATCATAACGTCAGAAAGGGATACATCGGCATCACCACGATCAAAACGGGTTTGTAAATCACCAGATGCTTTTTGAAGTGTGTTTACGTTATTGATGGCTTTAGTTAGGAGATCGTTAAAATCTGCTCCAACTTTCGCCCCACTTGCAGTAGGAGCCGTATTGGTTGCTTCTACCATCATGGCGCGCATTTCTGCCTGAATACCATCAATTTTCATTAGCACCTCTAAGCCAAAAGATTGACTATTAACAAAACTGATTATTGACACAGCAATTAACGTGCCATAAGACATTAGCAATCAATTTACTTACACTTTTTGTCTTATGGCCGTTGTCTGTGTTAATTCGGGATATCTATACCAGCATCACGCATTTTGGCAAGCTTATAGCGCAAGGTTCGAGGGCTTATACCCAGTTTCTCCGCCATTTCTTTGCGTCGACCATTACACTCAACCAAAGTCTCCAAAATAATGGCGTATTCTTGATCGCGCAGCTCGCTGCCTAAGCCTTCTCCACCAGTTACTGGGCGGCTGACACTCTCAGCTTGCGCAACTGGCTTAACATTGGGCACGACCATATCTGCATTTTGCACCACGTGTTGCAAGCTATTGGCATCTTGCCAATCTACGCCCTCGAGCAAAATGTGCTCTGCATCGATGTCGCCATTTTCACTTAATATCAGCGCTCGTTGAACCACGTTATCCAATTCACGAACATTACCCGGCCAAGGGTATTGCAATAGTTTTTCTAACGCAACGGTCGAGAATTGAGGCACTGGCATGCCCATTTTGCTGCAATGACGCTCAGCAAGATGCTTGGCAAGCGGTGCAATATCGCCTTTACGTTCTTTAAGTGCAGGCCACGCAATTGGGAATACATTCAGGCGGTAATATAAGTCCTCTCTGAAGTTTCCTTCTGACACGTATTGCTTAAGATCACGGTTACTCGTCGCTAACACACGAACATCTAACTTGATGCTTTTGCGACTGCCTAGGCGCTCTACTTCGCGCTCTTGTAGAACACGCAATAACTTCGCTTGCAGGTTCAAGTCCATTTCGCTGATTTCATCAAGCAAGATTGTGCCACCTTGCGCTTGTTCGAACTTTCCTGGGCATGCCTGAACAGCACCAGTAAATGCGCCCTTTTCATAGCCAAACAGTGTTGCTTCGAGCATATTGTCAGGAATCGCGGCACAGTTAATTGCGACAAAAGGACCATTTTTACGATTTGACGCGTTGTGAATATAGCGCGACATCACTTCTTTACCTGAGCCACTCGGACCTAGCACCATAACATTCGCATCTGTACGTGCCACTTTATCGGCCAACGCGAGTAAACGTAGACTTTTCTCATCAGCAACGATAGCGTCACCGTTGTCATCACTTTTTATCGGTGCATAACGACTGACCATATTTAGCAACACTTCTGGTGCAAATGGTTTCGCCATGTAGTCGATCGCGCCATCTTTCATTGCAGACACGGCATCTTCAATATTGGCGTACGCCGTCATTAGCAATACTGGTAAGTTAGGCCAATTCTGCTTGATGCTTTTGAGCAGAGCTAAGCCACCCATACCCGCCATTTGCACATCAGAAACGACGATATCAACCGTATTCGATTTCAGCTTTAACAGTGCATCTTCAGCACAGTCCGCTTCCAACCACTCATACCCTGCCAGAGCCAGAGTATCGACTAGGGCTTCACGAAGACCTTCATCGTCTTCTACGATCAGCACTTTGCTTTGCGCCATTATGATTCTCCAGAAATTGTTATTACCAAAAGCCGCTTATTGCGCTTCTGTTTGCACTCGCTCTAGCGGAATGCACATGGTGAAGCAGGCTCCATCACCCTGCTCTGAAATAAGTTCCAATCGACCGTCATGGGCACGGCAAACCATTTGAACAACTGCCAACCCTAATCCAGTTCCTTGAGAACGTGTGGTAAAAAATGGCTCCATGATTTTGGCTTGCAGTTCTTCGGGCACACCCGGTCCGCTGTCTTGCACAGAAATGCGTAACTCACCATTTACCGGGCGGAAAAAAATATCGACTTGCGATTCTTTACCAGACATTTGAATCGCATTCATGACCAGATTACTTAATGCAGATGCAATGGCGTTCGCATTGCCTAGTAGCTCAGTTTGTTCTTCTTCAACTTCTAGGCAGTAATCAATACTGTTGTTTTTTAGCGCGGTTTCGACCATCGGCTGATATTCCGCTACCAACTGGGCAATCGTGAATGGCTTAATGACTTTATTATCACCACCTTTAGCAAAAAGCAGCATATCATTAACCTGCTTTTCCAAATCGTGCAGTCGATCCATTAATTTGGTTTGGAAGCGATCTTTTGTCGCTGGAGGAAGATTTGGCGCTCCCAAATTGGATGCATATAACATAGCGCTCGACAGCGGCGTTCTTACTTGGTGAGCAAGCGACGCAACCATACGTCCTAACGACGATAAGCGCTGTAAATCACTGACACGAGCTTGAAGTAAACGGGTTTCGGTTAAATCGGTAATCAGGATCAATTGACCTGTTGTGGACGCCGAGATGGCGAGTCGAACTTTACGGCCATTCCGCAGGGAAACTTCATGGCCATCATCTTCACGTGGGTCAAACACCGCCTGGATAACGTTGAACCATTTTTCGTTAACCAGTGGAATCTCAAGAATTCGGTGCGCTTCTGGATTTGCTTCACGCACTACTCCGTACGTATCGAGCAAAATCACTCCAGCAGGCATCACATCGAGCACCTGTTTGTAGCGCTCAACCTGATTCTCTACGGAATCTAAATGGGATTGATTGGTGTTGTTATCCATTACTGCCTGTCGAAATATCGCCGCTAAAACTAAAATAGCTTGGTAAGCAATTAGCGTACCAAGCTATTTTCTATATTTATCAGGACGTTAAGCTATCGACAATAAGTTGACACTCAGAGATAACGGTTTTGGATGCCAGAAAAACGATGTTAACTAGCACAAGTGATAATTCAGATATCGTCTTAAAACTTCACTTTACCTAGCGCTGTAAGTTGTACTTACGCATTTTTTCCACCAGCGTAGTACGTCGCATACCCAGCATGTCGGCCGCTCTTGCTACAACGCCACCCTGCGCTTCTAATGCTTGGCTGATCATATTAACTTCTAAATCAGCTAGCAGTTCTTTCAAATTAACCCCTTCCGGTGGCAGCGCTTGCGGGGCGTTCATGCTGTGATCAAGGTCGTCTTGATCTTCAAAGCTAAAATCTTCAGAGAAGATATCTTGGAATACATCACGCTCTTGCTCTTCCACCGAAACAAATGGATTGCTCTCTGGTTGGAACTCTGGGATGTCACTGTAGCGATATTTGGTTGGTAGATGGTTTACATCCACCAAGCTATTTGGATACAGAATAATCATTCGCTCAACAAGATTAGCCAACTCGCGTACGTTGCCCGGCCAGTTATGCTCCATAAGTGAGTTGATTGCACGAGGTGTAAAGCAGATAGGTTGTCCGCCTTCCGCCTCTAAACGTGTCATCAGTTCTTGCAGCAGCAATGGTATATCTTGTTTGCGCTCTTTCAGCGCTGGCATCTCAATTGGAAACACGTTCAGGCGATAGAACAAGTCTTCTCGGAACGTGCCTTCTTCAATCATATTTTCTAGATTACGGTGTGTCGCCGCCACCACTCGAACATTTACCTTGATGGTACTATTGCCACCTACACGTTCAAAGCAGCGTTCTTGCAATACACGAAGCAACTTTACTTGCATCGACATTGGCATATCGCCAATCTCATCAAGAAAGATCGTGCCACCGTCTGCGAGCTCAAATCGACCTTTACGGGCAGTTAACGCACCAGTAAACGCGCCTTTTTCGTGACCAAATAATTCGCTTTCTAGGAGCTCAGGCGGTATTGCACCACAGTTAATAGGTACAAATGCGCCATCGCGGTATGAAGAATGATAGTGGATGTTACGCGCAACAACTTCTTTACCCGTACCGGACTCACCTAAGATCAACACGTTTGCTTCCGTGTTTGATACTTGCTCAATCAGGTGTCGAACTTCTTGAATACCTCTACTTTGACCAACTAAGCTGCGAAAAAGCGTGTTTTTGCGTGCACTAGCAACAACATTCACTCCTTTTCGCCCCAGAAAATCTTTGCAGTGGCGTAACGCTTCACTAAGCTGTGGGTAATTAAGCGGCAGCTCTAGTTCACCAACAAAATTTGGAAGATCATCAACAGGCAAAGGAAAACGGCCCATGACTAGAAGAGGGATGTGGTAAGCGCTGTTTAAATGAGAGATAACCGTACTCGCCGCTTGACCTGCTGGAATATTACCAACAATACAGCACGACCATACGCTAGACCAATCAACATCGCTGAGCTGATCAGAACTGACCGCTTCGCAATTTTCTCCAACAAATTCCAATATATTGCTTAAATTTAAACGACTTGATGCGTCATCATCAATTACAAGCAGCTTTGCCAAACCATGCATAAGTAAGAATGATTGCCTTTATTTTAGGTGCGTTGCGGCCAAACCTTGATTTGCGCAATTGGGTGCTAAAGAAGGCAGAACCACCACACTCAATTTACGATAGACAAAATAGGAAAATCAGCAACAAAAAAGCCATTAGGGCTACTAATGGCTTCTATTTTATTTGAATATAAAAATAAGGCAACCAAGCAATGGAGAGGTGTGAGCTTGATAGAAACTTTGCTACACAACTCGTTGCGCAATTGACAAATATATTCGTCTAGTATCTTAACGCATTGTTTTGACTATTAAATACCAACTTCAGCAGCGGTAAGATTATGAAACTCTGTTGGGATTTGGTCCCAAGCGGACTTGATCTCACGGATAATGTCGATAACGTCATCGATCAGCTGAGGCTCATTTTGATGGTTAGCAGCAGAAATTTGCGTGATCATAAACTCATACAGTGAATCTAAGTTTGAAGCAATATCACCACCGTCATCCATAGATAGACAGCTGCGTAGCGCGATAATGATGTCTAACGCTTTACCCAAGCGCTCACCTTTTGCTGGAATATTGCCTGCTTGCATGGCTGCTTTACCTTGAATAAGGCGCTCAATCGCACCAGCCATAAGCATTTGAATGACTTTGTGCGGAGAAGCCGCGCTAAGCTGGCTGTCGACTGATACCTTTTTGTATGCTTGCAAAGAACCGCGCATAGTAATCCTCTTTTAAATAAATTTTTTGTACTGCTGAAGTGAACGCTGGCCATAACGAAACTTATGGAGCTCTTTTCCGACCTTTGACGTTTCCGATTGCATCAGCTCGACAATTCTTTTGGTACGAGTTAGCAACGCTTGCCACTCTGCATCCTGCTTAACCAAAGGATTTTGATGAATAATTGGTAACAGGTTTTGCAATAACCGTTCCCTGATATCGACCAAGCGAAGAATTTCTTCAGCATTAAAATCAATTTTTTCTAATTCTTGCGTAATTAGTTGATCTATATCACTAATTTCCATGAGTTCTTTTTGCATTTATTAACCCAACGCACTCATCAAAGCGCCTAACTGGCCTTGCATTTTACCGGTTGCATCTTGCATCGCGGTAAACTTCGCATGAGTACGCTTCTCTAGGCTTTCCATGCGGCGATCTAATGCCGCTTGATCGTCACTCAAACGGTAGTTTTGTTCTGTGAGACTTTTTTCTCGAGTACGAATACTGCCTGTAATACCTGTGATACCGTGAATCGCATCTTCTACTCGTTTAGCAAAACCTGTGTTGCCACCGAAGAACTTTTCTAACTCGTTGAAGTTATTGTTCAACTGGCGATCTAGCATGTCATAGTTGATTTCTAGGGTGCCTTGACGTGTGGTCGTAATGCCAAATTCTGTTAAGGACTTTAGGTTTTCAGGTGCTTTATCGATTCGAGTAGAAAAGACCGATTTTAATCGTGAATCTGCACTGCGTACGGTGCTGTCACCTGACAACGGCCCTTTTTGACCAGTTACCGGATCCACACTCGCCAACGCTTGGGAGGTTTGATAAAACGAGTTATACGCTGCCACAAAGTTTTCGATATCGTTGCGTACACTTTGACGGTCGTACTCGACACCAATTTCAGCAGGCGGTTTATTCGGTTCTGATTTGCCTTTTAGCGTTAAATCAACACCTTCGATCGCATCTTCAATCACATTGTTGTGGCTAGATAGCTTTGCCACTCCATCAAGCAGAACTTCTGAATCTTGCCCTGCTTGTACTTCTGTCATCCCAAGGTATTCTTCAAAAGCAGATTGTGCCTTTGCGATTTTCGCTTCTGCTTCATCAATTTTTTCCAGACGCTCACGTTCTTGAGGATCAAGTTTAGCGCGATGAATTTGCTTAGCTTGCGCTTCGGAAAGTTCACCACGTGCCACTTTTTCGTCTAACGCTTGCTTTTCACTCGCAATTTTTTGCTCGATTTCCGCTTTTTCTTGCTCAAGAAGCTGCTTAGCCTCTTTCGTCGTAACGTAAGAATCGGTTAGGGTGCCCGATGCGGCATTATTCCAGCCTGGAACATCTGGTGCCTTCTCTATTGCCTTTTCGTCGAGTTCGAGCTCTGGTTCTTCATAAGAGTCCAACAAAGTACCTGACGCAGTTTCTGTCCACCCTGGAATTCTGTCTTCAGGGCGTAAACTCGCGCGTCGGTTGGCTTCATCAATGGCTTCTTGACCAGCTTTGGCTGCTTCTGCACCCGCCGCAGAGATTGGCGCTTGCGATGCATCATCTTGTACATCGTCTGCCGCTTTTTGCTCTTCTGGAGGTAGAGGATTGCCGTTTGCATCCAGCTCTTCTGCTGGTTGTTCCGGAAATTTAAGAGGACCTAAGACATCTTCCGCCGCTGAACGAGCTTCTTCAAGCGCGTTGACGCGGTCTTCAAGTGTTTGGTATTCGAAATATTTAAGAGGGTTGCCTTTTTCTGCCTCCACACTGACTCTGATTTGATGATCCTTACCAGAGAGGTTAGAAGCAAGGATAAGGCGTGGACCTTCGACGTCGTTAATAAGAGATGCACGAACGCCAGGGTTATCTTTAGCGCCATTGATGCCACGTACGACATCGATGAGCTTAGATCGGGAACGAACATCGATATTAAAACGCTCATCACCAAGCGAAATCTGCAGCTTACCAGGGCCAAATTTTGCGTCTTCTGGCAATACGTCAGAAGCGACTTTATGGCTCTGAGCAAGCTGCAACACATCGATAGCATATTTGCCAGCGATAGCATCTGTGGTTGCCGTGGCAGATACAATATTGTCATTGGTCGTTTCGACGGTGCGAACGGCAAATGCTTTCTCCTGACGAAAGTTCGCCATGAGATTTTTCATCGTATCCAATGATTCTCTGAGTCGTCCGTAAGCACTGATACTGGCATTAATTGTCGTGCGTTCGTTGTCGATGCGTTGCTGCTTTGGTACGCGTTCGGCATCCACAATTTTGCTGACCATGGAATTAATATCCATGCCGCCAGACATCCCCAAAGGGCCTAAACTCATCAAATCACCTCTAAAAACGACTTACACTTTTTCAGTCAACAACCCGCTGTTGGCTGTGTGCTCAGCTAGGCGACGCAATACCACTAGCATTTCTTCATCAGGAATTTGACGAATCACGTCACCGGTATTGGCTTCATAAATCGTCACCACATCTCGTCCGGATTCTTCATCCACTCGAAATGCGACTCCTTTGTTTATGGACGTGACAAATTCATTCATTTGTGCGACCAATTTTTCACGTTCTTCTTTGTTCAGTTCTTGACGGCTTTCAGCCATCTCGATCGCAGCTTGAACAGAGAAGTCGTATTCGGTGTTTTTCGCTTTTTGCGGCGAAATCTCACCATTTGAATTTGCTGGGCTAGACGTGCCTATATCATTGCCATTTTTATTTGCAAACTTTGTGCCATTTGGCGTGCCGTAAGGCTGGATGTTCGATGCGTAGGAGGATATATCCATTACAATCTCCCTTCCACCTTATGGGCTAACGATAGAATCTATCGCTTTGGTGCCCCAGCACTAAGGTGTTGACCTCAGGCTGGGTTTACCACTTAGCCCAACAAGCTTAGCGCTGCAGATGGAGACTGCTTCGCTTGAGCCAGGATTGAAGTACTTGCTTGCTGAAGAATTTGCGACTTAGTCATCGCAGTGGTTTCCTTCGCGTAATCAGTATCTTTAATACGGCTTTTAGACGCGTTAACGTTCTCGTTAATGTTGTCTAGGTTGCTGATTGCGTGGTTGAAGCGGTTTTGGAAAGCACCGAGTGAAGCTCGTTGGCTGTCTACGGACTTAAGAGCGCCGTCGATAACCGCTACTGCTTCTTGAGAGCCAGCTACTGTGGTTACGTCGATGTCTTTCACTGTTACGTCTTTCGGACCACCAAAGCCGATCTCGTCTGCTAGGTTGCCAGAAAACTCAACATCACCTTCAACTTTTTGAGAAGAAGCAAATACTTGTAGTTTGCCATCTTCGCCAACAGAGGCTTTTACATCATCGTTTTGACCGTTGATGTATGTCGCTAGCTGTTCAATATCATCGCCTTGCTTAGCGCTGATTGATAGCTCTTTCTCTTCACCCTGCTTGTTGGTGTAGCTCATTTTGAACTCTGTTTTCTCACCAACAGTCCAAGATGCGTCTTTACCCTCTTCTGCTGCGTAGCTCTTACCACCCATTGCTGAAGTGTCTGAGCGTAGGTTACCCATAGAAAGCATCACTGCTTCACCTGAATCCGCCCCGATTTGGAAAGACTGAGTACCGTAAGTACCGTTTAGAAGCTTGTTACCACCGAAAGAGGTAGTTTCAGCAATACGGTTTAGCTCGTCGTTTAGCGCTGTTACTTCTTCTTGGATCGCTACACGTTCTGCTTTTGAGTTAGAGCCGTTCGCCGATTGAAGCGAAAGATCACGCATACGTTGTAGGATGTTGGTAGATTCATTCATTGCACCTTCAGCAACCTGTGCAATAGAAATACCGTCGTTTGCGTTTTTCACTGCCATGTCTAGGCCACGGCTTTGTGCATTCAAGCGGTTTGAAATCTGTAGACCTGCAGCATCGTCTTTCGCGCTATTGATTTTATAACCCGAAGACAAACGCTCCATTGATTTTTGTTGACCGTCAGCTGCCTGGTTTAGGTAACGCTGTGCAGTCATCGCAGAAACGTTAGTATTAACGTTAATCGCCATAATTGATCTCCTTAAGGCTTTAGTGAATGTACCGTCGTGTCTCTCACCTCACTTAGGTACATCTCATTTCTCTCAGTCCCTTTAACGGCGACCGATGAATATCCTTTAGAAGAAATTTTCAATTTTTTGCGATTATTTTCTTTGGCTTACTGAAATGTGATGAAGCTCTAATGTCGTGATTCGCAGAAATCCTGGGGGCCCAAAAGACAGAAAAAAACCCAGCCGAAGCTGGGTTTACTCGCTCATCTCTCACCACGAGCCAATGAGGTTCTCGTCTTAGGTTTGAAATTAACCTAGCAGACTTAGCGCTGAGTTTGGCGCTTGTTTCGCTTGCGCAAGGATTGAGCTTGACGCTTGCGATAGAATTTGTGATTTGGTCATTGCCGTCGTTTC
>NZ_JAWOVT010000022.1:0-48238 GCF_033340055.1 Vibrio sp. 1580 | reverse complement strand
GGTTGAAAGCACCGGTCTTGAAAACCGGCATACGTTAATAGCGTATCTAGGGTTCAAATCCCTATCTCTCCGCCACTATTAAGAAGCCTCGCTAGAAATAGCGAGGTTTTTTTCATTTCCGCACATCTTTATTACTCTATCTATGCTTGCCAAAAATCAATTCCATATGCGATCTACTTTTCGACAAAGTAATATTGGTATCGGTATTGGTTGTGACGTTTTGATTTTTGCTAAGAAGTGCAGTTGCCTCTAACGCTGTTCATCCTCATCACTGCATGCTGTCCCGATAAGGTTGTTGGAGATTGTTGAACCATATATTGCCTTATTGTTCTCTTAAAGCACTACCATTGCTTCTCTAGCCCCTTTTACGGGATAGACCGAACAAATAAGCATACTCAAATAGTCACTGTTTCACTGATGTATCTTTTTGTTTTACTCAGTCTAGCGACGCGCGTGCTCTATTGCCTAAATCTAGCTACGTCTTAAAACCATACTTCTACAGGCTAAAGTTACGTATTCCTGCATCTTTTAAAATTGTTTTGGATTCTGCTGGAATGACAGGATCAGAGTGGTCAAAAGAGAAAAGGAAAGTGAAACGATAGTGAGTTGCTAGGAAGTTGAGAACTACTTGGGAGCCAATGAATTGGATAAACATATTGATGACTAAGGACTAAAGGGTTAATAGCAGGCAATAAAAAAGCCGACAGGTAAGCTGTCGGCTTAGTTAGGTCATCTTAAGTTAGTCATTCTGGACGAGCGTGAGAGCTTTACGAGAGACTTCGTGAGCCGCTTTCGTTAGGTTTTGCTTCTCTAGTGTGTCTGCTAGGTAAGCATAGTCAGAAACGTCTGAGCGAAGTTTTAGCGCAACCTCGAAGTGCTCTTGCGCTTCTTGCCATTTTTCTTGGCGGAAGAAGAAGTGCGCTAATGCACTTTGTGCCGCTGCGTTTTCTGGTTCACGCTTCAAGACACCTTCCAAGAATACGATGACTGGGTGACTATCCGGTAGGTTTAGTTCAGGGAGTAACTGGTACAGCTCTGGTGTTGGGCTTTTCTTAAGTGCTTCTTTGATTACTGTGAATGCTTCGTTATCTGCTTTACGTGAGATGAGCTCGTGAGCAAAACAACCGATCAAATGAGCGTCTTGCTTTACCTTACGTGGCAAACCATTCCAGTGTGAGATAAGACCTTCGCTGCCTTGCTGCTGAGCCACTTCGTGTAGCAAGCCGCATTGTGCTTTCTGAACCAGCTCCGCTTGCTCTTCTTCCGTAACCAGTTTGGCTTTGCTTAGCTGAGGCATCAGATCGATCAGCGGTTGCCACAGCTTAAGCTGCATGTAAGTGGTCTTTAGCAGGTTAAGAACAATTGAGTTATTCGCGTACTGACCTTTCAGCGCTTGCAGAGTATCGAATGCAGATTCGAATTCGTTATCACGAATAAACTGTTTTGCACGAGTCAGTTCTACTGCGAGATGGGCGTTCTCTTGTTGGCTCGCTAGCTCTAGATAGTGATCTCGTTTTGCTTTATCACCTTGGCCTTGTGCGGCTTCAGACGCAACCAAGTAGCAAAGCAGCGGCATATCGTGATGATTTGCCCAGCGAGTTACTTTCTTCTCAGCACCTTTCCAGTCACCTTCTAGCAGTTTAATAATGCCTTCATTGGTGTATCGGCGGGAATGGCGCATTTTGCGAACACTGAAGTAGTTCCATGTTGTAGAACTAGCATAAACTAACTTCTTAATCAGGTACTCAAGCAGAAAAAGACCTGCGAGTGTAGCGATAACGAAAACCACTAATGTCGTTACGCTCATCTCAATCGTTTTCTCGGCAATGGAGATGAGTACATAGCCTTGCTGACCAGAAAACTGGGTGCCAACAAATAGTCCTGCGCCTAGTACAACAAATAGGAAAATAAGACGAAACATTACTTATCCTCCATGCCTGTCATCGTTGTGACTTCACGACGTAGGCGTTCACGAATGACATCTGATAGTTGAGACTGACTTTGCAGTTTCGTTGGGTATTCCACTTGAATATTTTGCTGACTTAGTAGGTTAACCGTTTTGTTGAACTC
Organism: Vibrio sp. 1580; assembly: GCF_033340055.1. Classification (NCBI taxonomy): domain Bacteria; kingdom Pseudomonadati; phylum Pseudomonadota; class Gammaproteobacteria; order Vibrionales; family Vibrionaceae; genus Vibrio; species Vibrio sp. 1580. The sequence goes on along the minus strand of NZ_JAWOVT010000022.1, from coordinate 46,168 downwards.
TTTAACGGAATTATCGTCTTGGTTGAAGAAAGCTAATGCCCATTTGTCTGCTGTTTTTAGAGACGTGGTGTAAATTTCACCTTGCTCTTGGTACACCGCTTTTATTGCCGTTTCCAATTTGGCTTTGATGTTTTCTTTCAGGTAAAAGTGTTGCTCAGGAGAAAGCAGTGGAATGACGTTACCATCGCGCGTGCGGAAGGTAATGAAGTTTTCTGAAAAGTCCTTCAAAGAGGTCATTAAGTTATCTTGCCAGTTTGCGATATCTTCAGACACTTCAGTGTTTTCTACGGCTTCAGCTTCAGGTAGCAGTGCATTGGCGAGAGGGAGCTTGTCTACTTGCTGTTGTAGGGCAGTTAAGCGTAGTACCAATCCATCACGGTCAATTAGCGGGATAGTGCGAAGTTTGGTGATATCGTTCGCCATTGCTTTACGTAGTTTGACGAGGCTAGGGTCATTCAGTGCTGCAATGCGTTGGTCTGCACTTTCCATCAGTTGAGTCGCGCTTTCTACATCGTGCTCTAAGAACAATTTACGACCAGCTAATTTGACAAGGTAATCGGCTTCCGCTAATAGCCAGTCGTTTGGTCGACGACCTTTCACATCGGCAACGGCGAGCTGTAAGCTTTCAATGCTCTTCTGTTGCTGTCCAAGTACCACTTCCGCTTTGTGTGTCACGGTTGTTGCTTTCTCGATGGTTTCTTCTTGTACCCGGCTGAGTTCTTGCTTCATGGAAGCTTGAGTGCTTTCTAGCTGACTTTTTAGTTGTGCGATCTGCGCTTGGTAATCGGCTTGCTGTTGATGCAGCTTGTACGCGAGGCCACCGCCAAAAATAATCGATAAGATGATAGCGACCGTGCCTAGTTTGACACCGCGTTTACCTTGTTTTTCTTCAAACTCGACTTTGGTTGGCTCTGCTGTTTTTGGGGGCTCGGCCGCTTGTGGTTGCTCTTTTTTAAGGTCCGCATCCTGCTGCGATGTGGTTTTTTCGACTAGCGGTGCCGATGAGGTTTCTTCGGAAAGGTTTTTATCGTTATTTTTTTGGTCGTTATTTTTACTTGTCATGCCTATATCCTGTGTAGCTAGGGCTGGAGAGCCGCCAGTAATTCTTGGTTGGATGCGCTTCCCGTGCATCTCACGCGAGTGAACCCCCTTTGAATTGCGATGTCAGCGATACGCTGACTGGGGATATACAACTCTTGTTGATTAAGCCAAGTCAATTGCTCCGACGTCAATTGGCTGCACAAATAATCCAGTTGTTCACCACTGGTGACAATAATCTGGTTAATTTGTAGGTTTTTCCATAGTGAGATACAGCTTACTGGATCGAATGGGATGAATTCTCTCTTGTAAGTCTCACTATAGTGAACTTTTGCGCCACGCCTCACCAATGCATCTTTGATCAGCTCTCTTCCGCCGTTACCACGAAGGATAAGAACTTGTTGTTGTGCCACATTGTTGAGCTCTGGCAGTCGCAATAAGTGTTCACTATCACTGACTTGGGGATAGTGTACTTTCTGTTGGGTACATTTGCTTAAATAGTGTGCTGTTTTTTGACCAACGGCAAGGTAAATAGCTTGTTTCGGCCATGACATCCCGTTGCTGGCTAAGATTTGCTGTGCGCATTGCACTGCATGTCGACTAACAGCGATAACAATTTGAGCTTGATGTAGATGTTTAGAGAGGTGCGTGTCCGTGAGATCGGCGACAATGTCGATCAGAGGATGGTGATATGCGGAAATGCCGTGCCTTTCGAGCAGAGAGCAAAGCGCGTTGCCTTGCTCTCCCGGCCGAGTGACCAACACTGCCATGGTTATTCGTGATCTGCGTACAGCTTAGTTAGGATTTCACGAGCGCCGTTATCTAGCAGCTCATTGGCTAGCTGCACTCCTAATGCTTCGCCATCTTTACGATGGCCACGAATTTCACCACGCACAATTTCGCTGCCATCTGGTTCGCCAACTAATGCGCGTAGCCAAATGTTGTCGCCGTCTAGCAGGGCATAGCTGCCGATAGGTACCTGACAGCCGCCTTCTAGCGTAAGGTTCATTGCGCGCTCACACAAAACGCGGTCTACGGTGTCTTGGTGGTTAAGTGGCTCAAGCAGCTTAAGCAGTCTTTCATCGTCAAGGCGGCACTCAATACCGACAGCACCTTGCCCTACCGCTGGTAGTGATTGCTCTGGTTCGATAAAGCTACGAATGCGTTCTTCAAGCTTCAATCGTTTGAGGCCAGCCGCAGCAAGAATGATTGCATCATACTCACCCGCATCTAACTTACCAAGGCGAGTGCCCACATTACCGCGAAGCTCTTTGATGATGATGTCCGGACGATATTCTTTCAGTTGGCATTGACGGCGCAAACTGCAAGTACCAACCACGGCACCTTGAGGGAGCTCATCAATGTGGCTATAGGTATTAGAGACGAAGGCATCACGAGGATCTTCACGCTCACAAATGGTCACGAGGCCAAGGCCTTCTGGGAAATCGACGGGTACGTCTTTCATTGAGTGAACGGCGAGGTCTGCACGTCCTTCTAGCATCGCGATTTCAAGCTCTTTTACGAACAAGCCTTTGCCGCCAACTTTTGCTAGTGGTGTATCTAAAATCACGTCACCTTTGGTCACCATGGTTACTAACTCGACTTCCAAGCCAGGGTGAGCGGCTTGAAGGGCGTCTTTAACAAAGTAAGCTTGCCATAAAGCAAGAGGGCTTTTTCGAGTTGCAATGCGAATCGGTGTGGATTGTGTCATGATCTTCTCAATGCTGTTTGGATTTGGGTTTATCCTACCATTCTCATCAAGAAATGCTTACTGTTAGTTCGTTATCTCTGAAGGCTATGAATGGAATTACATGACGTTATGAAAATAGTGTGACTGGATTCTCAATTAGACTAAGGACTATTATTAGTAATAGGTAATAAGAGCGACACTACCGCGCGATTAATTTTGTGACTAAAGTATGGTTTTGTATCCAGAGTGATACGCGGGCGTGAAGCTTTACCCGCACCAATAAAAGTGTTAAATTGATCACGTTTTTAAGCCATTTTGGTTTAAAACGTCAGCAGATTTTCGTGATTGTTCAACCAAGGAATTCCCCTTGCAGGCTTACACCCAAAAAATCATCCAGCGACTAGATAATTTGAATCAGCAGCGAGTTGATCGCGCGCTGGCGCTTATGGATTCGCAAAGCCAGCAAGTCTTCCACTTGATTCCTGCCTTGTTGAACTACAACCATCCTGTAATTCCTGGCTATTATGATGCCGATGTCCCGTTTGGTGTGCATGGGCTTGAACTAAATAGCATTCAGCAACAATTCATAGATGATATTCAACTTGCCATTGGTCAGCCGCTCAAGACGGTAGAAAAGCCCGCTATATTGGGTTTGTACACCATGGGCAGTACCTCCTCGATTGGTCAAAGTACTTCCAGTGATTTGGATATTTGGGTGTGTATCTCACCAGAGATGGATTGTGACGAACGCGAGTTATTGACCAATAAATGCTTACTCATCACGGATTGGGCACAAAGCAAAGGCGTGGAAGCGAACTTTTTCTTAATGGATAAAGAGCGCTTTAGAAGCAATCATTCTGAGGAGATGACAGGTGATAACTGTGGTTCATCTCAGCACTTACTTTTGCTAGATGAATTCTATCGTAGTGCGGTGCGTATTGCCGGACAGCGTTTGTTATGGCAAATCGTGCCGCCAGAAATGGAAGAGTGTTACGACGAGTACGTTTCTCAACTGTGCAGTGATGGTTACATCGACTGTAGTGAATGGATCGACTTTGGTAAATTGAACTGCATTCCTGCTGAAGAATACTTCGGCTCGAACTTGTGGCAGTTATACAAAAGCATCGACTCTCCCTACAAATCGGTATTAAAAGCCATCTTGCTAGAAGCTTACTCGTGGGAATACCCGCATACTCAATTGTTAAGCATCGACACTAAACGTCGTTTCTTTGCCCATGAGCCTGATCTCTATGGCATGGATGCGTACTACTTAATGTTGGAAAAAGTAACCCGTTACTTAGAGCGAATTCAAGACGATACACGTTTGGATTTGGTGCGTCGCTGTTTCTATCTCAAAACCCATGAAAAATTATCTCGTGAGCCGAATGTTGGCTCAGTAGCTTGGCGTCGTGAAGCGCTGAGCGATATGATTGCAAAATGGAATTGGGATGCCAGTGTCGTTGCAGAGCTCGATGACCGTCGTAATTGGAAGGTTGAACAAGTGAAGGTGGTACATCATGCATTGCTGGATGCGTTGATGCAAAGCTACCGTAACTTGATTCAATTTGCGCGTCGTAACGACATCACTTCTGCTATCAGTCCGCAAGACATCAGTATTTTGGCCCGTAAACTTTACGCGGCTTTTGAAGTATTGCCGGGCAAAGTAACGTTACTAAACCCACAGATTTCACCTGATCTGCACGAGCCTGACTTGAGCTTTATCGAAGTGAAAAAAGGGGGAGTGAACAAGTCTGGTTGGTACCTCTATAAACAACCACTTATTGCGCACCGCATTTTGGGGCAACCCTATCTAGAGCATCATGAATACTTGAGTAAGTTGGTTGCTTGGGCATTCTTCAATGGCTTGATCACTGAATCGACTCGTTTACATGCCGTGGTACGTGAAGCGCAGCTAGATATTGATAAGTTTTACCAAATGGTGAGTGACTTACGAAATACTTTTGCGTTGCGTAAGCGTCGTCCATCTATGCAGGCGCTAGCGAGTCCTTGTGAAATAAGCCAGCTTGCGATGTTCATCAACTTTGAAAATGATCCGACGTCTGAACTTTCTGGTCGTTCGTTGAAAGTGGATGTTAAGAACACCGATATTTTTAGCTTTGGTCCAGAACATAAAAATTTAGTCGGCAGTGTTGACCTTGTTTACCGTAATTCTTGGCATGAAGTGCGTACGCTGCATTTCAAAGGGGAAACGGCGATGCTGGATGCACTGAAAACCATTTTGGGCAAAATGCACCAAGATGCGTTGCCACCAGAATCAGTGGATGTGTTCTGCTATGCGAAGAACATGCGTGGTGTGATGCGCAATATGGTTTACCAGCTTTTAGCTGAATGTATCGACTTACGCTTGAAACCAGTAGAGCAAGAGAAACGCCGCCGCTTTAAAGCGATGCGTCTTGGTAACCAGACTTATGGGTTGTTCTTTGAACGTCGTGGTGTGTCGGTGCAGAAGCTAGAAAATTCCATCGATTTCTACCGCAGCATTTCTACTAACAAACTCAAAGGCTCGCCGCTGTTAATGCTCGATCGTGAGCAAGAATATCAAATGCCTGAAGCGGTGGATGGGTTTGCCAGTGAAGGTCTAGTACAGTTCTTCTTTGAAGATAACGAAGATGGCTTCAATATTTATGTTTTGGATGAGTCAAATCAAGTGGAAGTGTATCACCAATTTAGTGGCTCCAAAGATGAAATGATTTCGTCTGTAAACAGCTTCTACACGTCGGTAAAAGACGATAGTCGCGTCGCGTCTAAGTTTATTAACTTTAACCTGCCTCAGTACTATCAAATTATTCACCCTGAAGAGGGGAATGCGTATATCATTCCTTACCGTAATGACGGTTGTTCACCGAGTCGCCCGACCAAAACTGTGAACGCGTAATTAAACCCGTATCAATAAACAAAAAGAGCACTTCGGTGCTCTTTTTGTTTTGGTGACGATTGACCAGAATTATGCCCAATCAATGGCTTCGCCTGCGTGCTTTTCACATTCTTGCTTCACCATTTCAAATAGCTCCATACCCGTTTTTGAGCAGGTCCATTTACCTTCAATAAGTTTGAAGTGGAAACCACCAGATTTGGACGCTAGCCAGATCTCATGCATCGGCTCTTGGCGATTAATGATGATTTGGCTGCGGTCTTCAAATTCCAATGTCATTACGTTGCCAGTGACTTCGTAATCAATGTCTGCGCCTGAATCATCGATGGATTCTTCGATGATTTGCATCTGCGCATCCACCAGTTGATGAAATTCAGTATCGTTCATCCGTCTATCCTATTGCTTTTCCTGAGTGTGGTGCGATTATAGGGGGCATTGATTCAATAATCACGATATGCGAAATGAAAAAATTAGTTACTGTGTTGTTTGTGATGGTTGCCGCGACCTTAGCGGGGTGTGGTCAGTCTGGCTCACTATACATTCCAGATGACACTCAACAGAATGAGCAATCACAATAAATAACCGCACCTTAGGGTGAAATTAGGGTTCAGCAGTCGAATAAAATAAGGGAAGCGAATTTTGGATTACTTCAACTATCAGGATGATGGCCAGCTTTGGGCCGAAGACGTCCCACTTCAAGCTCTTGCAGAGCAATATGGCACTCCTCTTTATGTATATTCTCGAGCCACGCTAGAGCGCCATTGGAAGGCGTTTGATAGTGCTGTGGGTCAGCATCCTCACCTGGTTTGCTACGCGGTGAAAGCCAACTCAAACTTAGGCGTATTGAACACGCTAGCGCGTTTGGGATCGGGTTTTGACATCGTGTCGGGTGGTGAACTTGAGCGTGTGATTGCCGCAGGCGGTGATCCGAAAAAAGTCGTTTTCTCTGGTGTTGGTAAAACACCGGCAGAGATGAAGCGCGCTCTTGAGCTAGGTATCAAATGTTTCAACGTTGAATCTGAGCCAGAGCTAGAACGTTTGAACAAGGTTGCGGGTGAGCTTGGTGTGATTGCGCCAATTTCTCTGCGTATCAATCCAGATGTCGACGCGAAAACACACCCTTACATTTCGACTGGTCTTCGCGACAATAAATTCGGCATTGCGTTTGATCGTGCGCCAGATGTTTATAAATTCGCGCAAAGCCTGCCGAACTTGAATGTGCAAGGTATCGACTGCCACATTGGTTCTCAGCTGACCAATATAGACCCATTTATCGACGCGACAGACCGTTTATTAGCCCTGATTGATGATTTAAAAGCGCAAGGCATTAACATTCGTCACCTTGACGTCGGCGGTGGTTTGGGTGTGGTCTATCGTGATGAATTACCACCTCAGCCTTCTGATTACGCCAAAGCGTTACTAGGCCGTCTTGAAAATCACCAAGACTTGGAGCTGATCTTTGAGCCAGGCCGTGCAATTGCTGCGAACGCAGGTATATTGCTAACGCGTGTTGAGTTTTTAAAACATACTGAGCATAAAAACTTTGCGATTATCGACGCTGCAATGAACGACTTGATGCGTCCTGCGCTATACCAAGCATGGCAAGATATTGTGCCAGTTTCACCGCGAAAGGGTGAAGCTCAGACTTACGACTTGGTTGGTCCTATTTGTGAAACCGGCGACTTCTTGGGTAAAGATCGCGCACTCGTTTTGCAAGAAGGTGATCTACTCGCGGTTCGTTCAGCAGGTGCCTATGGTTTTGTGATGTCTTCGAACTACAATACTCGTACCCGAGCAGCAGAAGTGATGGTGGACGGTAAACAAAGCCACTTAGTTCGCCAGCGTGAGGAGCTGACCAGTTTGTGGCAGCTGGAACAGATTCTACCGGAGTAACACACAACAAATGCATTTCCACTTTTCCAAAATGCACGGTTTGGGCAACGACTTCATGGTCGTCGACTGTATTACCCAGAACGTGTTTTTCTCGCAAGACCTGATCCGCCGCTTGGCGGATCGTCATACTGGCGTTGGTTTTGACCAATTGCTTGTGGTAGAGGCCCCTTACGACCCTGAAACCGACTTCCATTATCGGATTTTTAATGCCGATGGTAGTGAAGTTGAACAGTGTGGTAACGGTGCACGCTGTTTTGCCCGCTTTGTTCGCTTGAAGGGGCTGACCAATAAATACAGCATCAGCGTGAGCACCAAGAAAGGAAAGATGATTCTCAACATCGAAGATGATGGGGAAGTGACGGTCAACATGGGCGTGCCAGAGTTTGAACCGAACAAAATTCCTTTCAAAGCGAAGCAAAAAGAGAAAACTTACATCATGCGAGCAGGCGACAATACCTTGTTTTGTGGTGCTGTGAGCATGGGTAACCCGCACGTAGTGACCGTGGTCGACGATGTGGATACGGCAGAAGTGGAAACTCTCGGTCCGCTGCTTGAGTCGCATGAGCGTTTCCCAGAGCGCGTCAACGCTGGCTTTATGCAGGTGATGAGTCGTGACCATATTCGTCTTCGAGTTTACGAGCGAGGCGCAGGAGAGACACAAGCTTGTGGTAGTGGTGCATGCGCGGCAGTCGCGGTTGGGATTCTGCAGGGCTTGTTGGATGAAAACGTTAAGGTTTCTCTACCTGGTGGTGAATTGCGAATTGCATGGCAAGGTCCTGGCAAGCCGTTGTTTATGACCGGACCTACAACGCATGTATTTGATGGTCAATTATCTTGCTAGTTGAAGAAAAAGGAAACGGTTTGTCTCAAGTAGAAGCAGATGCCTTAACGGCTGAAGTAGTGGCCGAGTACCTCAAAGATCATCCAGACTTTTTTGTGCAACGTCCGGAGCTTGTGGATCGTTTATCTTTCCCACACTCAGACTTAGGCGCGGTATCTTTGGTGCACATCCAAATGAATCGTCAACGTCAGCGCATTGAAGAGTTAGAGGAAGAGATCACTACACTAATGTCGCTTGCGGCGAACAATGATCGCACCTTTTACGAATTTATGGATTTGCAGGCGCAGATTCTAAAGTGTGGTGACTTTAAACAAGTCATTCATTCTATCGAAGAGAAAGCCAAAGCATTGGGCTTACGTGCGTTTGTTCGATTGTTTAGTCAATGCGACGCATCGATTCAATTGAGTAAGGAAAGTTATCAACGCTTTGCGACCACTCACTTAAATGGCAAAGATGCGTACTTAGGACGTCTTCGCAAAGTGGATCGTGAAGCTTTGTTTGGCAACATGGAAGTGCCGGAAATGGGGTCCTATGTGGTACTGCCGCTCGTGAAACAGCAAACACTGGGCGTGCTTGCTTTTTCTAGTGAAGATGGCGGCCATTTTCAGCCAGATATGGATACCTTGTTTTTGCGTCACCTATCATTAGTAGTGGCACATCTCGCTCAAACACTGGTATGGCAAAGTTACGATGACGACAACTCCCAACACTCCTCTGCCAAATAGTCTGCAAAAGCCTCTTGAGCGCTTCTATGAATTCTTACGAAGCGAAAAGGGGCTTAGCCTACATACTCAGCGCAATTACAAACAGCAGCTAGAAACAATGGCGCAGCACTTAGCTGAAATGGGGCTCAAAGATTGGTCTCAAGTGGATGCTGGTTGGGTGCGCCAATTAGCAGGTAAGGGCATGCGAGAAGGCATGAAAGCCAGCAGTTTGGCAACGCGCCTCTCATCGCTGCGTAGCTTTTTCGATTTCCTTATTCTGCGTGGCGAGATGTCGGCTAACCCAGCCAAAGGGGTTTCAGCACCTCGCAAAAAACGCCCGTTGCCCAAAAACCTCGATGTTGACGAAGTGAGCCAATTACTTGAAGTCAACGAGGACGACCCGCTGGCTGTGCGCGATCGCGCCATGATGGAGCTGATGTATGGCGCCGGCTTACGTTTGGCTGAACTGGTGGGTGTGGATGTACGTGACGTACAACTGCGTAGTGGTGAGCTTCGTGTTATTGGTAAAGGCGATAAAGAACGTAAAGTGCCGTTCTCTGGGATGGCAACCGAGTGGGTCGGGAAGTGGTTACGCGTTCGTGGTGATTTAGCCGCTCCAGGTGAGCCCGCCTTGTTTGTATCTAAGCTTGGAACGCGTATTTCGCATCGTAGCGTGCAAAAGCGCATGGCTGAATGGGGGCAGAAACAGTCTGTCGCAAGCCATATTAGTCCGCATAAATTGCGTCACTCATTTGCGACACATATGCTCGAATCAAGCAATAACTTACGTGCGGTGCAGGAGCTTTTAGGGCACGAGAACATTTCGACGACCCAAATCTACACGCACTTGGATTTCCAACATTTGGCGCAAGCCTACGACCAAGCCCACCCACGCGCACGCAAAAAGAACGGGGAGTGAGCCGAAGTATGAAATTTTATCGCCGTATCGAGCCTATTAAGGCAATGACCTTTGACCTAGATGATACCCTCTATGACAACTATCCTGTGATCGTTCGCATGGAGCGTGAGTTGCTATCTTGGCTCAAGCACCATCATCCAGCGGTTGCTCATATGAACAAAGCGGATTGGTTTGCTCTCAAACAGCGAGTTGTGCAGCAACAACCCGAGCTGAAGAGCGATGTCACTTTATGGCGTTTAGTGCAACTTCAGCAAGCCTTCTCCCAAGTAGGCTACGACGAAGACGCAGCACATGCCGCCGCGAAAGCCGCAGTAGACGTTGCGTTGGACTGGCGTAACCGTTTTGAAGTGCCGCAGCAAAGCCTCGATGTACTGGAGGAACTCGCGCAGCACATCCCGTTGGTAGCAATCACCAACGGTAATGTGGATTTAGACCGCATCGGTCTTACGCCTTATTTCCAACAGGTACTTAAAGCAGGACCAGATGGATTGGCGAAACCCGCAACCGATATGTTTACTAAAGCGAAGCGATTCTTGGATATTCCTGCGGAGAATATTCTGCATGTCGGTGATCATCTAACCACGGATGTGCATGGTGCAAAGTTGGCTGGTTTTGCAGCCTGTTGGTTTAATGATATGAATAAAAATGTCATTAACCATTCAAAAACACGTACTTTACCTGATATTGAAATCAATAGTTTGCAGCCGTTACTCACACTTTTTTAATTGCTTTCGCATTAATCCATTCTAATCTCATTTTGTGTCTAGAAAAGCAGCGCAAAGCCACGTAAATTATTCTCTATTAAATAAAAATAGTAACGCCACACGTCGTGGTGAAGATAGTGTTACGGCAGTGGTAGGTCCATGCGAGCTTTTTCAAAACTGGTTCACGATGTCAGTCAACTGAATGACTTTTTAGTCACTTTTCCGACTTCCTCAGATAAACAATATTTAGTACAAATATTGTCGACGCAATCGCGCGAAATTACGACCACACTTGCAGACGCCGTTTTGTCGTCGCTGCCGAATGCTCATGTTATGGGGCATAGTACGCGTAATGTGATTCTGGAAGGGGAGATATTTACCTCTGGTTGCCTAGTGAGTGTGATTGAATTTGAGCAAACCACGCTGACTTCTGCGGTACAAACATACTCTTACTCCCCTGACATTGATGGCGGGGAGCTCAAGCGCTCTCTTCTAATGCAGCATAATTCACAGGTGATCCTCAGCTTTGCTGTGCAAATTGAACGACGTGACTATCCCTTGTTTCAAACCTTCGCCAGTGAAGAAGTCGTGATTTCTGGAGGGTTGGCGCAGAGTATTGACGATGGCTGCTGGGTGCTATATCAAAACCGAGTTTACGATAATGCCGTGGTTGCCGTAGCTTTGCACAGTGATACTTTGAAGCTATGGACTGATGCGTATTCGGAATGGAACCCGATTGGCATGCCACACAAAGTCACTCATGCAAAAGGAACGCGCTTGTATTGTTTAGGTGAGAAGAAAGCGCTGGACGTATACAAGCGTTACTTGGCGGATGGCCATGACGTGACGCTGAGTCAACTGCTCAGCTTTCCTTTGTATCGAGAAAGCTTAGGGCGAAAGGAAGTTTGTACGGTAACGGAGCTACACGCTGATGGCAGTATGAGCTTCGACAGGCCCTGGTGTCTTGGTGACGAAGTGCAATTTTGCTATAACCATCCCTCGTTAACGCTCGAGCAAGTGCGGCATGGTGTGGTTGAGTTAGCCATGCACCAACCTGAAGTCGTGATGATTTTTAACTGCGCGTCACGGTTAGACTTTATTGACAGCAGCGACGAAGTCCAAGCCTTCAAAGATATTGCGACGACGTTTGGTAGTTACTGTATGGGGGAGCTGCATGGTGGTATTGGTCAGCCCGAAATTCTTCATCACAGCCTGACGTATTTAGCGATGCGAGAGGGAGACGAAGTGCAAACATTGAACTTGCCTAAGTCGCCCGTTAGCTCCTCTATTTCACCGCTGTTTAGCTTGATTCGAAATGCGATCGGCGATCTCAACCATATGAACGCGCATATGGGATATCAACTCGATCGCCAAACGCGCAAGTTACAAGAAAGCTATCGACGCGACAGTCGCACGGGATTACAAAACCGGGTCGCATTGCAAGAGCGGCTGAGTAACATCGATTTGGATGAGCATTTGTTGACTCTAAAGCTACTTAACTTTAGTCATATCAACGAAAAATACGGCTACCGAGTGGGAGATCAATTACTCAAAGATCTCTCAATGCACTTTACGAATCGACTACGAAAGCGTTTCGGCATGCCAACGGCTTTGCAGCTTTATAGTATTGGGGTTGGTGAATGGGCGTTCATATTTAAAGCTGATCAAAGCAGCGAGACCATCAAACAGCACTTTACGCGTTTTGCTGACGCGGTAGAACAAACTAATTTTGAGCCAATTGGCCTACGTGAAATAGATTATCTTTCTATCTCGCTATGCGGCGGCTTAGTGAGTCGTCGAGACTTTCCATCCGCTTCAGTAGATGAGCTCTTACTCAAAGGCATCGAAGCGAGACGCTCCGGTGTACGCAGTAATACTCATATCTGTAATGCGAAAGATATTGAAGTCAGTGAGGATGTGCGTAAAGAGCAACTTGGATGGCTAAGTTGCGTCAGTAGAGCCATTCTCAAACAGAATATCATCACTTATAGCCAACCTATTGTGCATGCGGGTAGCCACAAATTGGCAAGCCAAGAATGTTTGGTTCGTATTCTGGAAGCCGATGGGACGGTGATTGCGCCAGGGCGTTTTCTGCCAATTATCTCTGATACGCATCTTTACACTCGACTAAGTCGGCATATGATTCATTCTACGTTGCATTATATGCGAGATAAGCAAGGTGACTTTTCTATAAACTTATCGCCGCAAGATTTGCTCAGTGATAAAACTTTAATGCTTTTAGAGCATGAAATTAGCCAGCTAAATGACCCAAGGCGAATTGGTTTAGAAGTGCTGGAATCTGAGCAGATCAAAGACTACGGCCGAATGATAGAAGTGTGCAGTCATTTTAGAAGCTTAGGGGCGCGTATCATTGTTGATGACTTTGGGTCCGGTTATTCGAATATCGATGAAATCCTAAAGTTGGAGCCAGAAGTCATAAAGCTCGATGGCAGCTTGATTCGTGATATTGATAAAGACTTAAAACAGCGCAAGATCGCTTCCCAGTTGGTGCGTTTGTGCCAGGTGTTTAACGCGGAGACGGTGGCGGAGTTCGTCCACAATCAGGAGGTGTGTACCATTGCACAAGACATGGGGGTGGATTATTTGCAGGGTTACTATCTTGGCGAGCCGACTCGACTGTTTTAATGATGTTTCACGTGAAACTTCTTGTCGTAAAAAACGCAGCGTAGGCTGCGTTTTTTGTTTGGTTCTTCTACTGAGCTTAATGGTTAACGCTTAAGAGCGTGTCCACTCTTTTCAGCTTGGAACAGAGCGAGGTAATGGGCAAAAAAGCGCTGCATTTGTTGTTGGTTGTTTTGTTCTCCAAGTTGCCCGAGCAAATGTGCAGCGACTTCAAACGTACACAAATTACCTTGTTGTTGGTTGCGTCGCAGCTGATATTGTGAGTCCGCCGACGCAGACAATCCCATCGTAGGGATACCTTCTAACCAACGGCTCTTATTGATCATCTTGCGCGCCTCTTGCCAGGTGGCATCTAAAATAATAAACAGCGGAGTTTTGGTTTGTTGCTGGCTTTGGAGTACCACATGTTCGAGTGTGATACTTTCTTCACAGGGGAAGAGCAACACCGGATACCGCGACGGATCAGCTAATAGAGTGAGCAATTCTGCTGGTGGCTGTTTGCGATCCCAGATTACTCGCTCAATGTTGAGTTGGCACTGCTCTAGTAGCTGGCCGGTATTAGTATCACGCTTCAGTTCATTCGGATGCATTAACAGCAGGATGTTGTGCTCACTGTTAAGTTTCGGCATTAGCGAGCACATACAATTGAATTGAAAACCGCAGGTTGGACACGGTTGTGACATTACAGACGAACTCCTTCGCGCACCGGGCTTATCCCATCAGAGAACAGACGCACACCACTGACTTGGTTCGGCGTTGCCGTTGGCGCCATGCTTGGGTTGAGTGGGTAGCTAACCCCAGTGTATTGCATCACGTGTTGAGCCGCTTTAGCTCCGCCACCGCTGACATTAAAAATCAGATCTCGCCAACCATGAGAGGTTTGTTGGCCGAGCATAATCGGGCTTTGCACTAGTGTAATGCGGCTATTAAAGCGCCATTCCTTTTCGTGATGTTCAAATATCAGCAATGTACAGCCTCCGGAACCACACCAATCCAACTGTACCAATAGCTCTTCGTTACCATCGCTGTTGAGGTCGTAAGTTAGCCAACGGTATTGGTTATTGTTGGGGTTGGTTTGATGGATAAAGAAGTAGTTGCGCACCACGGCATCTACTTTTGAATCAAACTCTGCACTAGAAGGGACGTCAGCACTACCGATGGGGTTGTTGGTGCGTTTTTCGGCTGGTTGCATGATGCCTTCATCACGAACGGTGGCAGGATAAAGGACTAAACCACCATCGGCGATTGGGTATACTAAGTTACCGACTTTTTCTTTGGTAGCTTTGAGCTGATTGCCTTCTCGAGTAAACAGTCGCTCTGACATCAGTCTTTGCTGTTGATGATGCGTCATGACAACTTGAACCTGAGACGGACTTAACTGTTGCCAGTAACCACGCTCGATTAATGGTGCTTGTCCATTGGCGTAACGGTATTTTGTTGTGGCGCTGTGGTCTGGGTTTAAGGTCATTTGTACTTCAAAACCTTGTGATTGAGTTGAGGTCGCGACATAGGTATTAGCCCAGCCAAGCGTTGCATCGACGTTTGCAGCCATACCACAACCTTGATACGTCTCGCCATCATGTTTTAGTGTTGCTTTCCAGCCATACAAAGAATCGCTCATTGTGTCTGAGCAGAGGTTTTCTGTTAAGCGAAGCTCACCATCTTGTAGTTGATAAGTGCGCTGGCGAGGTTGAAGCTGACTGCTTTTAATCGCTAATTTTGTGGTTTGTTTGCCGATTTGCTGGAATGTTAGTCCATTAGCCTCAAAGCTTGCCGACCAAGAAGGCTCATTACCAAACACGCGAGTTGGTTTGTTTGGTTGCTGACAACGGTTTGGATTTTCCGTTGTGAGGAAGTTCACTTGCTCCACGACAAAGTTAGCATCGAAATCAGCAGAAAACCCATCGATGCCCGGTGGGTTGAGGTGGCCGATGACCTCGCCATACATGGTCTGGTAAGGCTCGTTATTTAACTGAATTGCTCGTTGCATTTGCTGTGGTGATAGTTGCAACCAATATTGCTTGTCGCTGCCACAAGGCATGATGTATTGGCTCTCGTGACCGACGATCACTTTTCCGCGTAGCATAAAAGTTTGAGGTTGAATGGTTTCAGGCTTATCTAAGGTTGCTGGTGGAGAGGTTGGGTCAGCAGCACCAGATTGTGGCGGCTGTGAACTACATGCTTGCAGAACCAGCAGGGTGGCAAGCGCCACTGGGTTTTTCAAAGCCTTCATGTTATATCTTCCTCATTATTGTTACTCAATCGGCATCGGATGGCATTATGGCATATTGGTTATTTAAAACTGAACCAGATACCTTTTCTATTGACACGCTTCGAACCCAAAAGGTTTCATGTTGGGAGGGAGTTCGTAATTATCAGGCGCGCAATATGATGCGTGACCAAGTGAAGGTGGGCGATTTAGTCCTGATTTACCACTCTTCTTGTAAACATGTTGGCGTGGCAGGTATTGCTAAAGTTGTGAGAGAAGCCTATCCCGATCATTTCCAATTCGATCCCGAAAGCGATTATTACGATCCAAAGTCAGACCCAGACAACCCGCGTTGGATTATGGTGGATGTCGAGTTTGTACGTAAAACGGCGCGAGTGATTCCGTTGTCGGTGATGAAAGCGATGCCAGAACTTGAGAGCATGCCGTTGGTGAAACGTGGAAATCGCTTGTCGATTATGCCCGTGACAGAAGAAGAATGGGACGCGATTCTTGGCAAAGAGAAGCTGCCAAGTCAGCGATAAAAGAGAAGGGCTGCGAATGTGCAGCCCTTCATTATTTGGAGTATTGAAGCTTACAGCAAGTGTTCTTGTAGGTAGTGTGCAACCGCATCTTCTGCATTGCTGCCAATTACTTCATTATTTGGTAGAGCTTTCATCACTTTTTCGTGTGATGTACCCATAACTAGCCCTTTACCTGCCATCGACAGCATTTCTACGTCATTCATGCCATCACCAAATGCTACGCAGTTTTCTAACGTGAGGTCGAGTTTTTTCGCTACCGCTTCAAGAGCATGACCTTTAGACACGCCAGCGCTCATTACTTCCAAACACCAAGGCGTTGAAAATGCGATGTTCAGCTTATCACCAAACTGCTCACGTAGTTTGTTTTCAAATACGACCAAACGTTCGTGGTCTTCTCCTGGATGCGTGAAGAAAACTTTCGCAATACCGTCAGTTGGGGCTTGGTCTTCATCAAATAAGACGTAAGTGAATTCATCGTGGAAGTCACGTAACGTTTCATCATCCTTGTTCATCAACCAGCTATCATTTTGATATATGTGAATAAGTATTTCTTGATCATGTTTGATCGTGTCGATCACGCCTTGTACCAGTTCCGCAGGGACATTCTCGCTGTACATTAGCTGATCTTCCTGGTCATGTACTCGGGCACCGTTCGACGTGATCATATAAGCTGGAATGCCAACTTGGCGACGGATGCTCGCAACGTCTACGTGGTGACGGCCGGTTGCAAAGACAAAGGTATAACCCTTTTCATGCAGCGCTTTTAGCGTCTCTTTTGAGTAAGCACTGAGCTGATGGTTTGGTGCGAGTAACGTGCCATCCAGATCAGAGGCAACGATTTTGGTGATCTCTTTGCAAGGTAGCGATGTGCTCATGAAGTCCTCGTAAACGGTTTGGATAGTGTGGAACAGGTGAATTGCAAACGGAGTACAGCAGACTGACTAGATCGTACTGCTCCGAATGCGGGGGAACTTGGGCTCATAGCACTATGCGGTTAAACACAGTGTCAAAGTAGCCAAGTTCAAGCAGTGTACGCCAAAATGAGGATGAAAAAGAGGGTAAATCGATGTGTAGACATTTCCTCTTTAATCTTAGTCGTGAAATGGTCGCCTAGAGTTCTTATTGTGCTTGTTCGTTTGATGGCGATTGAGGGTCATTCATAAAGCGGAAAATTGCATCGAGCGCTTGATTACGATACTTGTCGGTCTCGAACAAGATTTCATGCTGTGCGCCTTCGATAGAAAGCAGATCCGCGTGCGGGTTGGTTTTCCGCAATTTATCAATAAAACGCTTTTGCGCGAGATTGCTAACAATCCGATCGTTTCCGGCTTGGATTAGGATGACTGGTATTTTGACTTGGCGAGTTAATAAAAAGCACTGCTTAGCGGCCATGAGCCCTTGCCAAACCCAGCGAGTGCTTGGCCCACCGACTTGCAGTTCCGGTTTTTCCGTATATAGGTTTCGGAACCATTGGTAGCGGCCGTAACTTTGGCTAAGTGGGTTATCTTCAAAGGGCTTAGGGAAGTAGGCCTGATGTCCTGGTGCATAGCGTGGCAAAGTCGATACCGCTGACATAATTTGTGTGACCGGAATCGCTATTGGTGATAGGTACCATGGCAGGTTAATGCCAAACATGGGCGCACTTAGAATCAAACCAGTAAAAGGGTGTTCTGGGTGAGTTTGCAGGTAACGTGTGGCGATCGCGCCGCCCATAGAGTGCGCGATGATGAAGCATTGTTGATATTCGCTAAGGTCGTGTTTTTTTACGACGATGTCCATATCATCAATATAATCAGTAAAGTCATAGACGTGACCCATATCTGAGTCAGATAATAAACGATCTGATAAACCTTGACCGCGGTGGTCAAAGGAATAGACATCGAAACCTTGGCGGTAGAGATCGTAAAACAGCTCTTGGTATTTCCAGGAAGACTCAATGCGTCCATTTACGATGAGCACGGCTTTTTTATGCTCTGGGTTGGTTAGCTTGCACCAGTAAATGTTCTTTTTCTCAGTCCCTTTAACAAAGCCCTCTTGGCGAGTTTGCCAAAGTGCTGCGATCGGACCACCAATTGCTTGCTCAAATAATGTCTCTTGAGTATAAGTCAAAGGTGAATGGTTAGTCGCCATTAGTTGATTACCTGAAGATACGTTGTTTACGCGATGTATCATCGAAGAATTAGTGAGGAAATGCAATGGATACCCATGTCTGGTTAGCTTATGTAGTAACAGCAATCGTTTTTAGTTTGGCTCCGGGCTCTGGCACGGTGAACTCAATCAGTAATGGTTTGAGTTACGGTACCCGTAAATCACTGGGTGCCATTATTGGCTTACAAATTGGTTTAGTTATTCACATCGCGCTGGTGGGGGCGGGTATTGGTGCGCTTGTCGCGCAGTCAGCAACCGCATTTTCTGTCATTAAATGGGTTGGTGCCGCTTATCTGGTTTGGCTGGGGGTTCAGAAATGGCGCGACACATCAAGCTTAGCCGCAGCTGAAAACCACAACGAGATGTCAGGCACGGCGCTGTTGTACAAGGCAGTGTTGATTAACCTCACCAACCCTAAATCGATTGTTTTTCTGGTGGCGTTGTTCCCGCAGTTTATTGACCCGGCAAAAGACCAAATCACGCAACTGTTGGTGCTTGGCGTCACTACGGTCGTGATTGATGCGTGTGTAATGTTGGGTTACACGAGCTTGGCAGCACAAATGGGACGCTTTATTCGCTCCGATAAAATCATGGGAAAAATAAACAAAGTATTCGGTTCAATGTTCATGGGTTGTGGTGCATTATTAGCAGCTGCAAAGTCATAAGCCATTTATAGGTCCTTCTTTAGCATGAATACAACGTATGTCGCTCGCCAGCCGATCTTTAACCGAAAAAGACAGACGCTGGGTTATGAATTGTTGTTTCGAGACGGGGAGAGTAACGCATACCCTTCACATATTGGTTCAAATCGAGCGACATACCGACTGATTGTCGAAAACTTCCTATCGCTGGGTACTAACCCAGTGATTGCCTCTTCTAGATGCTTTATTAACTTTCCTCATCAAAGCTTGGTGCGACGTTTGCCGAAAAACAAAATTGTCATCGAAGTGTTGGAAACGTGCCAACCTACGGATGAGCTTCTTGATGCGATTCGTGAGTTTTATCGAGAAGGTTACTTGATCGCTTTGGATGACTTCACCCTAACACCAGAATGGCGCCGTTTTTTGCCATATGTGCATATTGTGAAGCTCGACATTATGGCGATGGGACTCGAAAAGGCCTGTGAACTGGTCAAAACACACCTTGCCAAACGCGTCAAATACCACTTTTTAGCAGAACGTGTTGAAACCGCAGAAGAGTTTGAGCAAGCGAAAGCGGCTGGCTTTAAATTTTTCCAAGGTTATTTTTTTAGCAAGCCACTCGTCTCGCAGACTAAATACGTC
Source organism: Vibrio sp. 1580 (assembly GCF_033340055.1). Taxonomy (NCBI): domain Bacteria; kingdom Pseudomonadati; phylum Pseudomonadota; class Gammaproteobacteria; order Vibrionales; family Vibrionaceae; genus Vibrio; species Vibrio sp. 1580. The sequence goes on along the minus strand of NZ_JAWOVT010000022.1, from coordinate 26,661 downwards.
AGTCCTGAGCAAGTGTTGGCATTGCAACTGTTTCGTGAAGTTTGTGCTCCTGAGCCTGACTTTACTCGTATCGAGTCCGTCATTACGCAAGATGTCGCGTTGTCGTATAAATTATTGCGTTTTGTAAATACGCAAGCGCCGAATTTGGCTGTCGAAATCAGCTCTTTTCGTCAGGCATTGATTTATCTTGGCCAGGATAACCTTAAGCAGTTTGTCTCTTTGGTTGTGGCATCGTATATCTCCAGTAACAAGCCTCGAGAGCTGTATCACCTTTCATTGCAACGAGCTCAATTTTGCCAATTGATGTCGCGCTATCAGCCATTCTCTCACCTCAACGAGCAAGGTTTCATGGTTGGTTTGCTGTCGATTCTAGATGCGCTGCTGGATCTTTCGGTGGAATCTTTAGTTAGGCAGTTACCGCTTAGTCATTCAGTACAACAAGCGCTATTACATCGCAAAGGGGTTTATGGTGCACTTATTTCCCTCGAAGAGTGCTACGAGCGTGCCGATTGGTCAGGGGTTGAAAAAATCACGATGCAATTGGGGTTGCCTTTAGAGGAAGTGAAGCTCTCCTTAGGTGAAGCGGCTCGCTGGAGTCAAAGCATCGCGACTGCATAATTTCTTGTCTTATCTTTTATCTCTTTGAATCTCTCTCTTTACAATCAAGCTGTTCGTTAGATGTGAAACTTTTATGACGATGGACGGTTTCCTCTTGACGATATATCTTAATTAAATAAACATATACGCATATCCATATATAGGTATATTCATTATGCTTCCACATCAGTTTTTTAAGCTGTTATCCGATGAAACACGCGTACGTTGTTTAATGCTCGTGGCCCGTGAAGGTGAAACTTGCGTTGGTGATTTGGCGTTTGCTCTACAAGAGAGCCAGCCGAAAGTTTCTCGTCATCTTGCTCAGTTACGATCCAGTGGCATCTTGGTGGATAAACGCCAAGGGCAATGGGTGTATTACGAGTTATCACAGCAATTACCAGGTTGGATGCGAAAGTTAATTGAAGACTTAGTGGCATCAAACTGTTTGAAGCAGGAATACCAAGACGACATCACACGCTTACACGATAAAAGTCGTGAGGCTTGCTGTTAACAGCGAATAGAGATTCAAGGTAGAAGATTAGAGGGTAAAACTATGACAATTAAAGTAGGAATTAATGGCTTTGGCCGAATTGGTCGCTTAGCGCTGCGAGCGGCATTTGATTGGCCAGAATTGGAGTTTGTGTTAATCAACGATGTCGCAGGTGACGCCGCTACGCTTGGTCACTTATTAGAATTCGATTCAGTGCAAGGTCGTTGGCATCATGGAGTTCAGGTCGAAGGCAGTGAGCTCGTCATCAACGGCAAGCGTGTCGCCACGACTCAACAACGCGATATCGATGCGGTGAACTGGTCTGATTGTGATGTTGTGATTGAAGCGACAGGCGTACATCGCAAAACATCATTCCTAAACAAATACCTAGAGCAAGGCGTGAAACGTGTCGTGGTAAGCGCACCTGTGAAAGAAGAAGGTATTGCGAACATTGTGGTGGGCGTGAACGACCATATTTTCGACCCTGAAAAACATCGTATCGTGACAGCAGCTTCGTGTACGACTAACTGTATCGCACCTGTGGTTAAAGTCATTCATGAGAAATTGGGTATCGAACAATCTTCTTTTACGACCATTCACGACCTGACGAATACGCAAACTATTTTGGATGCGCCACACAAAGATCTACGCCGTGCAAGAGCATGCGGCATGAGCCTTATCCCGACCACGACGGGGAGCGCGAAGGCGATTGTCGAAATTTTCCCAGAATTAAAAGACAAAATTAATGGTCATGCGGTTCGCGTACCTCTAGCAAACGCATCGTTAACAGACATCATTTTTGATGTGAAGCGTGATACCACAGCAGAAGAAGTGAATGCACTGTTAAAAGAAGCATCTGAAGGTGATTTGAAAGGCATCCTTGGCTTCGAAGAGCGTCCTTTAGTTTCTATCGATTATAAAGGCGACCAACGTTCAACCATCGTTGATGCGCAATCAACCATGGTTGTGGGTTCTCGTATGGTTAAGATTTACGCTTGGTACGATAACGAAATGGGTTATGCAACGCGCACAGCAGAGCTGGTTCGTAACGTTGGTTTGGCTTAAAAGGGGGTCACAATGTCTCATCCTACATGGCAATTAGATTTGGACTCCGGTGCTTTAATCTTAACACCGTGCCCAGGAACGAAAGGTGTCGATTTGCATGCGTCGTTAGAACAGTTGAAAGAGCAGGGTGTTCAAGCGGTCGTTACTGCATTAGATGATAGTGAATTAGCTGCGAAGAATGTCTCTGCATTGGGTGAAGCCACTCAGCAACTGGGTATGAAATGGTTCCAGATCGAGATTGAAGACGACTGCGCACCAAATGAAGAATTTGCGACGAAGTGGCAACAAGCCAGTCCGGAACTGCACGCGATTCTTGCTCAAGGTGGCAAAGTTGCGATGCATTGCATGGGTGGTTCGGGGCGCACAGGTTTGTTCGCTGCTCACCTACTCCTAGAAAAGGAATGGCAGTTAGAAGATATCGTGCGAGAAGTGCAGGCATTGCGCCCTGGTGCATTTACAAAACCTGTGCAAGTTGAGTACATCGAACGTGTGGCTCAAGACGCTTGATCAGCTTAAATAGCTTTTGGTTCATCATGATCCAAAAGCTAAATTCGAGCTTCTTCAGGATACGACTGTTTACAAAAAATGCCATTAATATTAACTAATCAATTGTTTTTAAAGTGTATTTTTCTTTTTATTGATGTTGGGGCATTTTTTGAAAATCACAGTAACATTGTATTGGTCAATGTTGCTGTACAGGTTAGGAAGTATTTAGAACATGATGATCTAAATGCTTCTATCGCTGTACATATGAGGTCAATATGATTTCTCAATTAAGCAAAAGTATTCGTCAGTACATGTTAGTGACGTTTAACTATTGGAACTTTACGGTGACCGATGGCGCACTGCGTATGCTGGTGGTGCTCTATTTTCATGACTTAGGTTATTCCACGTTAGCTATTGCCTCACTGTTTCTTTTCTATGAATTTTTTGGTGTGGTGACAAACCTGGTTGGTGGTTGGTTGGGCGCAAGGTTAGGCCTAAATAAAACCATGAACATTGGTTTAGCGATGCAAGTGTTTGCGTTGCTGATGCTCGCAGTACCAAATGCATGGCTGACCATTCCTTGGGTGATGGCAGCGCAAGCTCTGTCGGGGATTGCCAAAGATCTGAACAAAATGAGTGCTAAGAGCGCGATTAAAACGCTAGTTCCAGACGAGCAGCAAGGGGCGCTCTACAAATGGGTAGCGATTTTGACTGGCTCGAAGAATGCACTCAAAGGAGCGGGCTTTTTTGTTGGTGGCTTGCTGCTATCTTGGGTGGGTTTTCAAAACTCGATGTTTATTATGGCGGGCGTACTTACATTAGTGTTTGTTTGCAGCATGATCTGGCTAGAAGCGGACATGGGTAAAGCAAAGAGTAAACCTAAGTTTCGCCAAATATTCTCCAAGTCTGAATCGATAAACATTTTATCCGCAGCACGCATGTTCTTGTTTGGTGCTCGTGATGTGTGGTTTGTCGTTGCTCTGCCTATTTATCTTGGTAGCGTGTTTGGCTGGGATCACTTGTGGGTTGGTAGCTTTCTCGCTACGTGGGTCATTGCTTATGGGTTTGTGCAAGGCTTTGCGCCGCGTATTACTGGCAAAGCGCAAGGTCGTGTGCCTGATGGTAGTGCAGCATTGGTGTGGGCAGGAGTCCTAGCGTTAATTACGGCTGGTATTGCTTATGGTGTGCAAATCGGTTGGCAGCCTGAATTGGTGATTGTGGTAGGTTTGATGATTTTTGGCGCTGTGTTTGCCATTAACTCTTCGCTGCACTCGTACTTGATAGTGAGCTACGCTAAAGGCGATGGCGTCTCGTTGGATGTCGGTTTTTACTACATGGCCAATGCGATGGGACGTTTGATTGGCACGGTATTATCGGGTTGGATCTACCAAGAGGCTGGTCTTGCAGCGTGCTTATGGGTTTCTTTTGCTTTCTTGGCACTGACGACGCTGATTTCAATTAAGTTGCCAAAAGCTGATGTTGCTACTGCGTAACTATCCCCAGTATCGCTATCTGTAGATGGTATAAATGGCTCCAAATCGGAGCCATTTTTGTTTCTTATGCGCCGTTTGCTGTAATCAGATTGTGTCGGTTTGGCATCGAGAGTGAATACTGATGCTTGGTTTTTGGTTCTCGTTAAGTGATTAGAGTGGTGATGAAATCTCCGTTGTAGGTCATTGTTGAGTTAAAAATAAGCAAAAACAGATTGTTAACCATTTCACTGGTTGAGATTTACCCTATGCTATAAACGATAAGCGACTCAAAGTAGGGAAAGGTATGAGAGAAAGGGTTCTGTTTTTTGATTTATTGCGCTGCTTCGCAGCGGTAGCAGTGATCGCCATTCACGTCTTGGCACCGTATCGAAATGAGTTAGGAGTGATTCCATTTGACCAATGGCTGACAGCGGTAGGCGTGAATAGCGTAACCCGCTGGGCAGTGCCAGTTTTTATTTTGATCACCGGAGCGCTAATGCTCAGTGACACTCGACCATTTGACGGTAAGTATTATATCAAAAGGCGTTTGGGCAAAGTTTTAGTTCCATTTCTTATTTGGTCGATGTTTTATGCATACCTTTCAGGTTGGACTTCTCAAGGCTTTGATTTTGAAACCGTAAAAGAGGTATTAAGCAATAGCCCATTCCACGCAACGTATTACCATCTCGGCTTTTTCTATTACTTTATACCACTGTATTTTGTGATTCCGCTGTTTCAATGGATGGTACGCAACGTGGATGACAACGTCTTGTATACCTATCTCGCATTTTGGCTTTTCACCAGCACACTGTTCTTGTTCAAGATTGATGGCCCTTGGAGTAATCAGATGTGGCTTTATATGGGTTACCTTCCACTGGGGTATGTTTTATTTCAAAAGGTACCTTTGAATCGCTCTATGGTGACCCTATTTGTTGGGCTAGGACTCGTGGCGTTGGCAGTGACCTTTACGATGGTTGTGACAAATAGCTTAGAGGCGGAGAAGTATACGGTTGGGCGCTGGCTCTCTTATAAAACACTGAATGTGATTCTAGCAGCTTCGATGATTTTTATGATCGGGCGTTACTTTGGTGAAGGCTTATCACCAAAAGTACAAAAAGTGGTAAGTGTGATCAGTCAGCACAGCTTAGGGATTTACTTACTTCATCCTATTTTCTTATGGCCGATGAAAGAGTTCGGTTGGTACACAGGACATCCTGCGTGGGTGATTCCAGTCTGGATCGTTCTAAGTGGAGCTGGAGCCTTGGCGATGAGCTATCTCTTTTCTCGTTCTGCCAAGACTCGTTGGTTACTGCCTTAACGTTTGATAGCGAAGTGAAGGAACTTGTTGCCGCGATAGGTCAGTGTTCCCTTATCTCCAGGATTGAGTGCATGGTAGTAATGCACTCCAATTTGGAATTCACGCTTTGGACCGATAGAACCACGTTGAACGTAAATCCAATACTCTTGATCGTCTTGACCTGGTGGTGCGTTTGGTATGTCTATCGCTTGTTTATCTAAAACCGTTACCTGCGCGCTTTGCTCTGGAGCGTCTTCGCCCACATAGTGCTTACTATAAAAACGGAAAAACACCCACGCGCCCAAGGCAATAAGGGCGAATAGGGCGACAATAAGTGAGATTGGCATATTAACCTCCAATGTTTTATCGGGTCCCATTCTACAGAACTCGCTGACGAAACGATGAGTTGAGGTAACTTATTCATAATCTAATGAAAGGGATATGGAGATTATTCGGCGCACTTCACGATTTATCTTAATGATGCACGATGAAATCGTCGCTTCATCTGCAAGCGAAGTCACTAAAGCTGAACGAAGCGGCTTTCACTTGTTAGGCTATATGAGCTCAAGGGCACAAATTGAAAGTAAAATTGCACTTAACGGCTCGAAAAAGCTCTAAATTTATAGAAGAATAAAAATAATGAACATAGGAAGGGTCTGGTAAGGAGGGTTACGATGTCAGATATTGAAAAAGTAGTCATGCGTACCCGAACGATCGAAAAACTTTTGCGTACTCAGTACCATGCAGAAGGGAAAGGGTTGCACCAACTTATTAATAGTTGTGAAGAACGTTTACCGCATGACGTGATAGCAAAGCTTCGATTCATCGCGACAGTGCGTAATAAAGTGGTGCACGAAGACGATTACAAGCTGGATGATCGTAAAGGCTTTATGGCGGCATGTGATGCTTGTGAAAAAGAGCTGACACCAAGAAGCTCTCGCTTTATTTGGCGTACAGCAATTTTGCTAATGACGTTGATTACGCTGGCCGCTCTTGGTTTCTACTATATGCACTGGGATATTTTGTCTAAGCACATTCAGTAGAGCAATACAGATAAATAAAAAAGGACGCATTTGCGTCCTTTTTTATTTTAAATCATTTGGTTAGTACATCATTGGCAGTGTCATTAAACCCACAACCACTGCAATCATAACCAGCCCTTGTTTTTGAGAAGATGAAATCATAACACTACCCCTTAATCTTTGATGAACTCGATGAATTTAATATAGCACTGTTTTTGGGGTTTGATCAACATATGCTCGTTAATCTTTTCAAAAACCACACTTAACTTGTCTGGTTTTACGTGATTCTGACTAATGAAACTATGTTTTTTGTCCTGTATTTAAAGTGTTCACATTGTTTTGTTTTTATCCTTTCTTGTTTTAAGTATTTGATTTTATAATGTTAAATGGTTTGTGGTGTTGGCTTTGTAATTGTTTTTTGTTTCGAATGGTATGTTGGATGTTTATTTTGTCTGTATTTCTCAAAAATTGAGAAAATTAAAGAATGTGCTATGAGGTTGCATCGTCAAATCGAAAGCATGGAGTGAGATTTTCTTACCTTATGAGAAAATATGGGCTTCAAAAGTGTTTAGTGATTTTATGGTTTATGAAGTCCGCACTTTTATCTGTTATTGAAATTATGATTTTATTTATCATTGACTTACTTTTCTTGTCTGATGTTTTTTTTACTGAATTAAGGTCGGTTTTCTTAGTTTTTACCCCTAATCATCAGTAGTTCCTCCTCTCTTAGATCGCTACTAAGACTATTTTCTATTTTGTGTCTGTTATTTATTCTTGTTGCCTGCATTACATACATCCTGGTGGTTTAATCGTCAGTTTGTAAAATGGCGGCTTACCTGGAGCACTTATCTGTTTTTCAGTTAAATAGTTTTAGAAAGCGCTGGTTATTGTGTCGTGTGATTTGATGGGTTCGGCTGATGAGCAAAGCTTGGCCCCAATGTTTAGTGGCATCATTCAGGCTCATCGGCTTTATTATTACGTAGGCTGAGGGTTACAAAATGTTTCGAATCGCTAGCGAGATCCAACTTTCGTAGATTGTGTCTTTACATCAAAACTGGTCTACCTAGACTAGCGGCGAGTTTAAGTAAAAGGTGTATACTGCATGTGGAGTTGGCTGGCGATAGGGCTATCAGGTGTGTATTCCGTGTTGGGAGCAAAGCAAGCTAACCCGACACAATCCCTCGTGTTTAAAATCTTTACTCTGCTACTTCTTCTTGTGTTGGTGTTAACTCAAGGTGCATCCGCAACATATACCTACTGGATTGCGGGTGGGCTGATTGTGTCTATGGTGGCAGATACGCTGCACTCGTTTAAAACTCGTAAGCTAATCTATTTTACGGCTTATCTGGTCGCCCAGGTATGCTACAGCAAGTCATTTTGGGTGCAGCTTAATGGTGAGATTGTCTGGTGGCTGTTGGCCCTGCTGCTTGCAGCGAGTATCGTGGCGTTCTTTTTGTTGCTACCTCAACTCGACTCTCTGGTATTCCCCGTTGTGATCATGGGGATGATGCTGGTTCAACTTGCTTGGGCAGCCGGTGAAGTTTGGTTACAAGTGCCGAGTTACGCCAATGCTATCGGCTTTAGCGGAACCTTAGTTCTGATCTATTCGGCGCTGGCATACGCGATACACGGTTATCGAAAACCGATGAAACACGCCTATTTGTGGGTGAGTGGTAGTTACTTTTTTGCTCATGCCCTCATTGTTGCCTCAATCATTTACTAATTTAAGTCAAAGCAGCTCTTGAGGATTTCAGTAAACTGAACGCATTGTTCTTAATAACTGGAGTCAATAATGAGTGAAATCCATGCTCACGAGCTGCTAAACCTACTTAGAGAAACGCCAATGGATCGCGAAGCCCTCACACAGCACTTTGGCGCTAGCGTTCGCTTTCACACCTGTAAACTGAATGATCTAGACTTAGATGCATTACTAGCATTTTTGCTCAAGCGCGACAAAATTCGTGAGCTTGAAGGTAAGTTTGTGGTCAATATGGCGCGAGTTTGTAATCACTAAAACGGCGGCTAAGATCGAGGGTGAATATGGTGTTTTCGCCCTCAGTCATATACTCATGTTGTCAGTTTGCTATACACTGGCCGCCATTTTTTAGGTGAGGCCAGAATATGGACATTCTTTCTGCAGCGACCATGCTGTTTCTAATCATGGACCCTCTCGGTAACTTGCCGATTGTGTTGTCTATTCTCAAACATATCGATCCCAAGCGTCGTCGTAAGGTATTGATTCGTGAACTACTGTTTGCCTTACTGATCTTGATGCTATTTCTGTTTGCAGGACAAAGCATCTTAAGTTTTTTGCATGTCCAGCCAGAAACGCTCAGCATTTCTGGTGGCATTATTCTCTTCATTATTGCGATTAAGATGATTTTCCCGAGTGCTGGCAGCATTACTGGACTGGCAGCAGGCGAGGAGCCCTTTATTGTTCCGATGGCCATTCCTATGATCGCGGGCCCTTCAGTGATTGCAGCCTTGCTTTTACTGTCTTCGCAACATCCAGAGAAAATGTTGGAAATGTCAGCATCAGTCGTAATTGCTTGGGGCGCAACATTTTTTATACTGATGTTTTATGGCTTCTTTAATCGCTTGTTGGGTGAACGTGGCTTGAAGGCGGTAGAACGCTTAATGGGCTTGTTACTGGTGATGATCTCCACTCAAATGTTCTTGGATGGTGTAAAAAGTTACATTGGGTGACGAACGAAACGCAGAAAAAAAGCCGCTCACAAGAGCGGCTTTTTCGTATCTGAGCGATTACATCATGTGTTTACGACGAATATCGAGTAGGGCAAAAATACCAAAAATCAGGATTGAATATTTTTCCCAACTGCTCATTTTTATTTTGTCGCCAAATGCACCAATGAAGATGGCCATTTGTAAACCGTGCATGATGAACAAAAAAGCGGTCATGATGTATAGCGCAATCGCGGCATTGCCGGGAAAGGGCATAAAAATATTTAGGATTAATACTAACCAAACAAAGGCGATAGCCGCTTTGGCCAGCATAATTAGTGCTTTCATTTAAGTATCCTTTTAAATCGAGGCGTTATGCGGAGGTACGTTCGTACAGACGATAGCTCACTTGGCCTGCTGTTTTTTCTCGATGTAATTGCCAGTTTTCTGGTAAGTCGGCAATATTGAGTTCTTTTTCTGTTTCAATATAAATCATCGCATCTTCCGCGAGCCAGCCATTTTGTTCTAGCAGAGCCACGGTCTCATCCAATAGACCTTTGCGAAACGGTGGGTCAATAAACACCACATGGTGAGCAGAACCCGGTTGCTTCAAAAAACTCAGTGCGTCGGTATTTACCACTTGGATGTTGTTCGCGTTAAGAGAGGCAACATTCTTTTGTAACTGTTGGAAAGCTTGTGGGTTTAGCTCAACCATGGTCACTTGCTCTGCTTGGCGCGAAGCTGACTCAAATCCCAAGCCGCCAGAGCCAGCAAACAAGTCGAGACATTTTGCCTGTGGTACATCTTGAGCTAACCAGTTAAACAGCGTTTCTTTGACGCGATCGGTCGTGGGGCGTAAGCCTTCAGCATCGTGTACAGGAAGTTTTCTGCCTCTCCATAAGCCACTAATAATGCGAACAAAGCCCGTTGTTGGCTTTTTTTGTGATGAGTTTTGCTGGCGACGTCTTACCATAGATTTTTTGACCGCTAATAAAGTGATACTATATCTAATCGCCCAAGCAATGAGCTTGGAGCTTGGATACAGCCCAGAATATTCAATATGACAGAGTGTAACACTAATAAGATTAGAATTACCTAATCGGAAAGTTTTCAGAACTTTGTCATTAGCCTTTTTTAGACAGATAATAATCTTGTCAAAAAAGAGTCATTAATAGATAAAAGAACAATCTAGGATAGCCCCAGATGACGGAAAAAAAGAAGCGCGGATTACTTTCGTGGCTAGGTTTTGGTGACGAAGAACAAAGCCCAAAACCAAAAACTGAAGAAACAGTAAAAGAAGAAGCAGTGGAAGCGCCTTCTGAAGAGCAGCAAATCGAAGCGGTTGCTGAGCAAGCGGAAGCTACGCTAGAACTTGAAGAAGAAGCGAAACAATCAGAGGCTGCCCCAGCAGAAGCAGAAGCAGAAGCAGAAGCAGAAGCAGAAGCAGAGGAGCCAGAAGTCGTATCGGCCGCGCCTCGTATTCAAGAACAAGAAAAGCCAACAGAAAGCTTTTTTGCTCGTCTGAAACGCAGCCTAAGCCGAACAAAAGCAAATATTGGTGCTGGCTTCTTCGGTCTGTTCAGCGGTAAGAAAATCGATGAAGACTTATTTGAAGAGCTAGAAGAGCAACTGCTTATTGCTGATGTGGGCATGAATACCACAACAAAAATCATCAACAACCTGACAGAAAAAGCCACACGTGGCGATCTGAAAGACGGCGAAGCCCTTTATGGTTTGTTGAAAGAAGAAATGGCTGAGATTCTTTCTAAAGTCGAACAGCCACTAGAAATCGATAGCAACAAAACGCCTTACGTCATCTTGATGGTGGGTGTAAATGGCGTGGGTAAAACCACGACCATCGGTAAGCTAGCGAAGCAGTTCCAAACTCAAGGCAAAAAAGTGATGCTTGCAGCGGGCGATACTTTCCGTGCCGCAGCGGTTGAGCAGCTACAAGTGTGGGGTGAACGTAATAATGTTCCTGTGATTGCTCAACATACTGGCGCAGACAGTGCCTCTGTTATCTATGATGCGATTGAAGCGGCAAAAGCACGTGGTGTGGATGTGGTGATTGCTGATACAGCAGGTCGTCTACAGAACAAAGCGAACCTAATGGAAGAGCTGCGTAAGATTGTACGTGTGATGAAGAAAATTGATGACTCTGCACCACATGAGATCATGCTAACGCTTGACGCAGGTACAGGACAAAATGCCATTAGCCAAGCGAAACTTTTCAGTGATGTTGCCCCTCTAACCGGGATTACTTTGACTAAGCTGGATGGTACAGCCAAGGGCGGCGTAATTTTCGCTATTGCTGATCAGTTCGGTATTCCAATTCGTTACATTGGTGTGGGTGAAGGTATCGAAGACTTGCGTCCATTTGAAACTCAAGAGTTTATTGACGCACTGTTTAGTCGTGAAGAATAAAAAGAGTTAGAGGAAATCAACGGTGATCAAATTTCAGCAAGTAAGCAAAGCTTACCGAGGTGGTCGACAAGCACTGCAAAAAGTCGATTTTCACCTGAGGCGCGGTGAAATGGCGTTTTTAGGCGGACATTCCGGGGCTGGTAAAAGTACCTTGCTGAAATTGATCTGCGCGATAGAGCGACCAACCGATGGCAAAATCCATTTTAATGGCCACGACATCACGCGTATTCCAGGCAAAGACATCCCTTTTTTGCGCCGCAATATTGGGATTGTTTTTCAAGATCATCGCCTATTGATGGATCGCAGTGTGTACGACAATGTCGCTCTGCCAATGCGTATCGAATCGATTTCTGAAAACGAAATCAAACGACGTGTTTCTGCGGCGTTAGATAAAACGGGCTTACTCGATAAAGCTCGTTGTCTACCTAGTCAACTTTCTGGTGGTGAGCAACAGCGCGTCGGTATTGCCCGTGCTGTGGTTAATCGACCAACGTTGCTGGTGGCTGATGAGCCTACGGGTAACCTTGACCCAGAATTATCCAACCGTGTGTTGCGTCTATTCGAAGAATTTAACCGTGCGGGCGTGACAATCTTACTTGCCACGCACGATGTGGGGTTAGTAAACACTCGCCCACAGTATCGTCATTTTGAATTGAACCAAGGCTTCCTAAGTGAGGTAGAAGACTATGGCAGGTAACAAGCACTCCCAAAAGAATGGGAAAGGCCGTAGTGCCAAGCGTGCGAATACCGATGGTTTTTTCTCTGTCCACGCAAAACAAGCTAAATCCTCTTTTAGCGCCTTATGGCAACGACCACTAGGCAACATTCTGACCCTAGCGGTCATCTCCATGGCACTTGCCATGCCAGCTTGTTTGTATCTATTGGGGAAAAACGTTGCGGGGGCAGCGGAAGATGTCGCTTCTCCTTCACAAGTTAGTGCTTACTTAGTTGAAGGCATGCCGGATGCGCGAGTGATGGTTCTCAAAGATCAAATTGAAACTTGGCCTTTGGTAAAAGAGGTAGAATATATTTCACCGCAACAAGGTCTATCTGATTTAAGCCAATATGCAGGGTTCGACCAAGCTATCAGTCTTTTAAGTGGCTATGCGCTACCTGGTGTGTTGGTGATTACGCCAGATTCGGAGCTAAAAAGTGATATTCAGTCATTAGCCAAAGACGTTCGAGAGCAACAAGATGTGACCGACGTGAGACTTGACGAAGACTGGCTGGCGCGTCTTGATGCCATCAAAACTCTCGCGAGTATTATTGTCATTACCCTGACAGTACTGATGCTCGGTGCGGTATTTTTAATCGTTGGCAATACATTGCGATTTAATGTGCTGGCGAATAAAGAAGAGATTCAAACCATGAAACTGATCGGTGCGACGGACAGTTTTATTCTGCGCCCTTACTTGTACACAGGCATGTGGTTTGGCGTGTTAGGTGCCACTATTGCGTGGTTGGTAACGGCTTTAGTGACCATTGTCATGAATAGTGCGGTGGAAGACCTTGCTGCGTTGTACGATAGCCAGTTCCGCCTGATTGGTCTAAGTTGGGATGAATCTTTGTTATTAATCATCATTGGGAGTCTTTTGGGATGTATTGCGGCGCGTTTTTCTGCGCAACGACATTTAAAAGAAATTGAACCAGTTTAAGTGATGGCGGTCTTATTACTTGGATTTCATTAGCACTAGCTAATTTTGAACCCTTGCTTAGACCAAATGTTTATGGATAATTGCTTCCCCTTCTTGAAACTTGTTCATTTTGAGTTCAAGATATCGAAGCTAAATTGCAATGTAATGCTCCAGATCAGAGATTGATGAGGAATTGAATGACAAAAGAAGCGTATCCGATGGCTCTAGTCACGCAAGATAGCCTTGATAGCTATATTCGCTCAGTAAACAGCTACCCAATGCTGACTGCAGACGAAGAGCGTGAGCTGGCAGAACGATTACACTATAAAGGTGAGATTGAGGCTGCAAAAGGTCTAATTCTTTCGCACCTACGATTCGTTGTTCACGTTGCTCGTGGTTACTCTGGCTACGGTTTGCCGATGGCGGATCTTGTGCAAGAGGGTAACATCGGTCTAATGAAAGCCGTTAAGCGTTTTAACCCAGAAGTAGGGGTTCGCTTGGTTTCTTTTGCTGTCCACTGGATCAAAGCAGAGATCCACGAATACGTGCTACGTAACTGGCGTATCGTGAAAATTGCGACCACTAAAGCGCAACGTAAATTGTTCTTCAACCTGCGTAAGTCGAAAAAGCGCTTGGGTTGGTTTAACAACGGTGAAGTGGAAACCGTTGCGCGCGAGTTAGGTGTTGAGCCTTCTGAAGTTCGCGAGATGGAATCACGCTTAGCGGCGGTGGATTCAACCTTTGATATGCCAACTGATGAAGACGACAGTTCAAACGCTTACACAGCGCCGATGCTATACCTAGAAGACAAATCGTCTGATGTGGCCGACAACATTGAAGCCGCCAACTGGGAAATGCACACCAACAATCGCTTGGGTCATGCATTAGCGAGTTTGGATGAGCGTAGTCAGCGCATCGTGCGTTCTCGTTGGTTAGATGATGAGAAAGCAACATTGCAAGACTTAGCTGATGAGTTCGGTGTTTCTGCCGAGCGTATTCGCCAGCTAGAAAAAAATGCAATGAAGAAACTAAAATTGGCCGTGGGTGAATTTTAATTTCCACTGCTAATTGAAAGTAAGATTTTCACAGAAAGCCGAGATCATGTGATCTCGGCTTTTTTATTGTCGATCGAAAATCGATAGCGTTTGCGATCCGGATTTTATGTGCTACCTGTGCATAACTCTGTGAAGTAATTATTTATCAACTGTTCGAAACCCGGACAAAATAAGGGATTCAAGCACTTTTCCATCTGGGGATAGTTATAGATATACACACAGTTAGATCAGGATCATCACTACATATTGTGGATCAAAAGATCCAAATACACTTTATCAACGCAATTCACAGCTTTATCCACAAATGGTTGGAATGTGTACACTTTTGAAAACCCTGATTATCCATGTGTCTAAGTTTGCCGTTGGATAGGTTACAATAGCGGCAGTATACCCAAGCAACTTCAAATATGGATTTTATGCTGTACCACGGGTGCTGATTAGTACGTTAGGTTCGAGGTTGCTTGGGTATATTAATAAGACAATGAGAAAGTAAATGGATCAGTTTAAGCATATCGATGTACAAGGTGCGCAAGCGCTGCTCGAGCAGGGTGATGCGAAGCTTGTAGATATCCGTGACCCTCAATCGTTTGCCGTTGCGCATGCGGAGTCCGCGTATCATTTAACTAACGATACGATCGTTGCGTTTATGGATGAAGTGGAGTTCGAACAACCTATTCTAGTGATGTGTTACCACGGCATTAGTAGCCAAGGTGCAGCGCAATATTTGGTTAACCAAGGCTTTGAACAGGTGTACAGTGTAGATGGTGGCTTTGAAGCCTGGCATCGAGCAGAACTACCGATAGTGAGAAGTTAATGAAGAGATTGGTAACGTTAAATAATCCACGTATGGCGCAAGCCTTTATTGATTATATGGCCTCTCGCCAAATTGACATCGAAATGATGCCAGAAGGAGATGGGCAGTTTGCGCTGTGGCTGACTGATAGCCAGCATGAAATAGAAGCGGAAGCCGAACTTAAGCAGTTCCTTGCTAATCCGTCTGATTCAAAATACAGCGCCGCCTCGTGGGACGTTGCCGATACTCGTAAGAGCACATTTCATTATTCCAGCCCGAGTATCATAAGCATGGTCAAAGCGAAAGCTGGCCCCATGACTTTGCTGATCATGACAGTCTGTATCATCATCTACTTGTTACAAATGTTTGGCTTTGGCAATGGCGTGTTTAAGTTGTTGCACTTCCCGGCTTTTGAGGGGCAACAATGGCAAGTGTGGCGATGGCTAAGTCATGCGTTACTGCACTTTTCAGTAACTCACATCGTGTTTAACTTACTATGGTGGTGGCAGTTGGGTGGCGACATCGAACGTCGTCTCGGTTCCGGTAAGCTATTGCAACTCTTTGTGGTGTCGGCAGCGCTTTCAGGGGCAGGCCAGTTCTATGTTGAAGGGGCTAACTTCGGCGGCTTGTCTGGCGTGGTCTATGCACTGCTTGGTTATTTGTGGATACTGGGTTACCGCTTGCCACATTTAGGCCTTACGCTACCCAAGCCAATCATCGTCTTTATGTTGGTATGGTTAGTTCTTGGTTTTGTGCAGCCATTTATGGCGATTGCAAACACCGCTCACTTAGTTGGGCTACTGTCGGGGATGGCGATTGCGCTGTTTGATTCAGGCAAGATGAAATACCAACAGCAAGCCTAAAGCAGATGAAATGAAAAGACCGCTCAAGAGCGGTCTTTTTTATGTTCAAAACGGATTTGGGTTTATTGATAAAGGTATTTTGTAAACAACAAATCGGCAATGATGGTTTTACCTGTTTCAGGCAAAAGCGTTTCGTTGAGGGTCGTCACTAAAGTTTTGCGCAGATCTTCTCGGCCAGAAAGGGACTTAATCGTATCTTCTGTTTGCTTACCCAATAATTCAATCACTGCATCGCGAATCAAAGGTTGGTGATGCTCAACAACTGATAAATCTTGTTGACTCATTACCATGATGTCGATGCGCACTTGCACATAACCTAACTTTTTGCCTTTGGTGTAAAAGTTAGTAGTGAGATCAGGCTCTAGGGTAAAGTATGCCAACTTAGGTCCAGCTTCTTCCGTTTCAGCCCAACTTGGTGCGGCGAATAGTATGGTTAACGCAAAAATAATTTGGGCTATATAACGTTTGTACATATTTCTAACTTTTCTTTCTCTGGATCGCGATATTCGAATCGCTTCAGTCTTGATACAATGGGCCGTCTATAACAAATAACGGAACTTACGGTTACATACATTACTATGGACGGTAAGTTGTTGCTTTATTGTACGCATAAAGCCTCCAATTGAATACTAGTATGAATCAGCCAACATCACTCTATCTTGCTTCTTTATTGGAAGTAGAGTGGCAAAACCCCGAAGAATTCGAATTTCCAAATGAATTTGCCAAGCACTGGCTTGAAGAGCAAGGGTCTTTGTCACGTCGTTTAAAACAGCACTGCCAAGCGTTAACGGTAGAATTGCTACAAAATCAGATCGTCACTGCAGCGACATTAAAACAGGACGAAAGCCAGTTATTGTCCGAACAAGATTGCTTACTGAGAGAGGTAATTTTGTGCGGTGACAATAATAACTGGGTTATTGGGCGGACATTGATTCCTCGCTCAACCTTAGTTGATCAGCAGTATGATTTGGCTCAACAAGGGGATATCCCATTAGGACTAACTGTGTTCAGCGCAGATAACGTTGAGCGGGACTCTTTGCAAATGGGATGGGTAGCCGTACCAGAAGGACGTTTGTTAGCGCGACGCTCAAGGTTGTGGATGAATCACAAACCGATGCTAGTCGCCGAGCTATTCTTATCTAATTCACCAGTTTACGCTAAGGAGACAGTGTAAATGTCCGCAGAAAAAGCCAAAGCATATTGGCAACTGATGCGCATGGATCGCCCGATTGGTTCACTGTTACTGATGTGGCCAACGATTTGGGCGCTAATTATCTCAGCCCAAGGGATGCCGAGTTGGGATGTATTTATCGTGTTTGTATTGGGTGTATTCCTAATGCGTAGTGCGGGGTGCGTGATTAATGATTTTGCAGATCGCAAAGTCGACGGCCATGTAAAGCGTACTAAGCAACGTCCACTGCCATCAGGGAAAGTGACAGCAAAAGAAGCGATTGGATTATTTTTGGTTTTGGGTATCAGCTCGTTTTTGTTAGTGCTGACCATGAACCCGCTGACGATTCAGCTATCCTTCGCTGGCATTGTGTTGGCGTTCATCTATCCATTTATGAAGCGTTACACTCATATTCCACAGCTATTTTTAGGCTTGGCTTTTAGCTGGGCGATTCCAATGGCGTGGGCAGCACAAACTGGGGAATTACCATTGATTGTTTGGTTTTTGTTCCTCATTAACGCTTTGTGGACCATTGCGTACGACACTCAATATGCGATGGTAGACCGAGATGATGATCTAAAGATTGGCATTAAATCGACGGCAATTCTGTTTGGTCGTCATGACAAGCTTATTATTGGTGTGTTGCAACTGATTACACTCGCGATGTTGGTTTGGTTAGGGCAGTTCTACCAATTGGGACAAAGTTACTACTGGACCCTTTTGATTGCAGCGTCGTTGTTTGTTTATCAGCAGCACTTAATTCGTCACCGTGAGCGTGAGTTGTGCTTTAAGGCTTTCCTTAACAACAATTATGTTGGCATGGTGATAGCGATAGGGTTACTGGTCGCATTTTGGTAAGCGAAGAAATAGAAAAAGGCATCCGATTGGATGCCTTTTTTCTTATTGGAAGAAGGTAAAACGGTTACGACCGAAGTTGGTGAATACTCTCTTCGATCGTCAGTTTCACTTCTGGATAAAGCAGAGTGAACAGTAGCCGTGCAAATTGCTGCGTTTTCTTCGTGTCACAGTTACCATCGTTATCGAGGTATTTTTGCTGTTTGAGCGTATTGAACATCGCGGTAAACACACCTTTATCGAAGAATTCTGGCGCATTAATACCGTGCAAACGCCCTAAGCGCTGAGCAATATCTTGGCTCTTCTGCTCTAGGTCCGATTTACCGAGTTCAGGGTAAGCAACAAGCAAGTTCATCGCGATAGAGTAGCGTTGCAGCGTTTCAGTTATCGTGCGACCTAACAGAACCAAAGGCTGGTTGTTCGACTGATTGATTTCCAGCTTATCACCATCCAGACTAATCATTTTCTGATCGGCAAATTCATGCAGTGTTTTAACGACCAATTCATCCAACTCGTCTTCTTGGTAGCTTAAGAACAGCTCTTTCTTCAGGAATGGGTAGATTTGCGCGACATTCGCTTGAATCTTGGCTACCGAAAGGTTGCGCTGACGAATGAGCATTTGGGCAATTAATGACGGCAGAGCGAACAAGTGAATGATGTTGTTGCGATAGTAAGTCATCAGGATGGATTGGCTACGGTCCAGCGAAATGATGTCACCCATGCTATCGGTTTCAATCACGAACTTATCAAGCGAAATTGCATGATCGACCAACTCCTCAGCACTTTCGGTAGGGATAGTGGAGGTGCTTGAGTACGGATTATTTTTGAGTAGCTTTAAGTAACACTCGATCTGATTGATCAGCGAGTCACGAGAAAGTGCACGTTGACGAGAAGCAAGCAGTGCGGTTGCACACAAGGTCAACGCGTTTGCTGCCGCCGCATCATTGATGTGCGTCATCATCTTATTAGCGAGGTCGTTCACCACAGGATTCATCCATTGTGGTTTGTTACCACCCATGCTGTCGATGTCTTTCGTCCACTCAGGAGCATGCTCGTTCAAGTATTGGTTGAGCTGAATTGGCTCACCGAAGTTCACATAGCCCAAACCAAAGTTACGCAGTTTACGCAGAGTACGCAGTACAAGCCCTGCGTTTTCTTTCTCTTTGCGTTTGCCACGCAGCTCTTTCGCGTAAGTGCCCACTTCCATTACGTGCTCGTAGCCGATGTAGACCGGCACTAGCGTTACTGGGCGGTTTAAACCACGTAGCATTGCTTGGATGGTCATAGCCAGCATACCCGTTTTCGCTTGCAGTAAGCGACCTGTACGTGAACGACCACCCTCACTGAAGTACTCGACTGAATAGCCTTTGGCAAACAGCTCTGCTAGATACTCACGGAAAATGGTTGAGTACAGTTTGTTGCCTTTAAAACTACGACGAATAAAGAACGCCCCACCACGACGGAAAAGAGGGCCGGCCGGGAAGAAGTTCAAGTTAATGCCTGCCGCAATGTGCGGAGGCACCATGCCTTCATGGTATAAAACATAAGACAACAGCAGGTAGTCCATATGACTACGGTGACAAGGAACGTACACAATTTCGTGGCCGTCTTGCGCTAAACGACGCACAGTCGAGGCGTTATTGATGTGCAAACCTTGGTATAGTTTTGTCCATAACCAACTCAGGATGCGGTCGCCGTTTTTCACCAGACTGTAGGAGAAGTCGGCGGCGATTTCATCCATGATGTCGTGGGCTTCTTTACGTGCCTTATCAATCGAGATGTTTTTGCTCTTGGCTTCGTCAGCAATCGCCAGTTCAATAGCTGGAGACTTTAGTAAACGAGCAAACAACACTTGGCGTTGTGGCAGGTTTGGGCCTGAAGCAGCCAGTTTCTGGCGTGAGAAGTGGATACGCGCCACGCGAGCCAGTTTGTGCGCAATTGCGCTGTCGGTACCGTGAGAGTCTGCCATATAACGCAGAGATACCACGGGACTAAAGCGAACTAAGCAGTCGCGTCCCGCCGCCATTACCGCTTTGGCTTTTTGCGGACCATTCATCGGTTGAAGGTAAGGCTTTTGGTTCTCTTCTTTACCTGGCTTACGCCCCCAAAGCACGGTTGCAGGTATCATTTGAACATCCAACTCACTATCCAGCTTGTGCAGTTCCAGTAAGTCAGTGAACAGAGAGACAGAATCGGTTGGGACATCATTATCGTTGTTCATCACAGTTGGACGCGCAGCGATAAAGACGAAACGGTTCAGCGTTTTGCCATTGATTTCCAGCGGGCTGAGCGGGTCGGGTAGACCAAGGCTCATGGCTTGTTTTTGCAGTGTCAGCAAATCCACGTTCGAGCGGAACGGCAGGGCATATACAATCGGTTTAGTTAGGTCGATGTTCAGATCTTCAATCGGGTTCGACGGGATTGTGGTGCCCTTTACCAGTACCGATAAAGGTAGTTTTAGTAATGAACGTGAAAATGATTGTCCAGAAGACATAAAGTTCACAGCCTCAATAGGTATTCAAACAGGCCTAACCTTATTTCAGTTTCCGCTTTGCATGTCTTCTCTATAAAAAGAGATTAGTAGGGCAATAGAAATAAGCCTAGGCGATAAAATTTAAGCGCTGCAAGGATACCAGAAACTGGTCAAACCTTTTAATTTTATTGGCTGTAAATTAGTCGAACCCCTAAGTTATTGCTTTGACTTGATTAACTGAAAAGTCGGTGTTTTAAACGAATAAAGAATGAACTTAATCGGTAAGCTGAAAGCTCTCCACAAATAAATTAAAAAACAACCAATTGGGTTTTCATTTGAGCATTTACTGGATATACTCACAGTTAACTGTATAAAAAGACAGGTGAAACATGAAGCCGTTAACGCCACGCCAACAACAAGTCTTCGATTTGATTAAAAGTAAAATCGATGACACCGGAATGCCACCAACTCGTGCAGAGATTGCGCGTGAGCTTGGCTTCCGCTCTGCGAATGCCGCAGAGGAACACCTAAAAGCGCTTGCTCGTAAGCAAGCAATTGAAATTATTCCAGGCGCTTCTCGTGGGATTCGTATCCTGCTTGAAGACGCTGCCAATGATGAGCAGGGTTTGCCTTTGATTGGTCAAGTCGCAGCGGGTGAGCCAATCTTGGCTCAAGAGCACGTAGAGGCGCACTACCAAGTCGATCCTGCGATGTTCAAACCGCAAGCGGATTTCTTACTTCGTGTAAATGGCGAGAGTATGAAAGACATCGGGATTATGGATGGCGATCTGCTCGCGGTGCATAAAACCCAAGACGTGAGAGACGGTCAAGTTGTCGTTGCGCGTGTTGATGATGATGTGACTGTGAAGCGTTTGGAGCGCAAAGGTTCAACCATATTACTGCATGCTGAGAATGAAGAGTTTGCCCCAATCCAAGTGGACTTAACGTCTCAGCACCTTACGATTGAAGGCTTAGCCGTTGGTATTATTCGCAATACCGATTGGATGTAAGTGTGTTTAAGCAGCCCAGTTCATCTGGGCTGCTTTGTCTTTTCTCTTTTTCTACTTCCTCCAAAAGCTTGCTCATCATCTTGACCTTGTTTGTTTAGACCAATTTATAAGCTTGATAATGTAATTGATATTCATTATCATCTTTATTAATGTCTATGTTTTCTCTCTGGCGCAGGAAATGCCCATGTCTCAGTCTAAACATCAAGTTCCTAACCATTTATTAAAGCCACTGTTATTGCGTAGCCGTGAAAGCATGGTCGACAATGGCTTGGTGTACGATCCGATAGCTGCTAAAGCGTGTTTGAGCTGTAAGATGGCGCCGGATTGTTTGAGTGGTGATATTGCGCAGAAGCAATTGCTGCACGTGACGCTGACTCAGCTTTGTGACCAGCAGGTTAGTCACTTCTTACAGCAGTATCCCGATGCTTGGATAATCAATGTCGGAGCGGGGTTGGATACCCGCTTTTATCGTTTGGATAATGGACGCTGCCATTGGATAGAGCTGGATGTGACGGAAAATTTGGTATGGCGTCAGCGCTTGTTCCACAAAAATGAACGCTATGAACATCGCTGTGGCAGTGTGGATGAAATGTCGTGGCTAGAGACGTTAGCTATTCCAGAGCAAGCACCGGTACTCATTTTATGTGAAATGGCACTGCTCGATTGCACAGAGCGTCAAGTCGCGAAATTTATTCAAACCTTAGGTCGACATTTTGTTTCTGCTGAACTGTGTATGGTGCTGGCAGGAGATTTAACGGAAATCAAGTGGGGGAAAAAGCTTGGCTCTGATCGTTATGCTCATGGCTTTGAAGCGCCTGCAGCACAGATATTGCAATGGTTACCATGGGCACAATGGGCGAAAGCTTTCTCGCCATTCGATAGATTCTGTTCTCGTTGGAAAGCTTGGCAGCGTTGGCTTAATAAGATTCCAATGTTGAAGCATCGCCTCACGCCAGTCCTCGTTCACATCAAGTGGTAATTGGCTAGTCGTTAAGCGCTCAGGTACACTCGTCGATCTTACTGATGAGGTGCCTGTGACAAATTCAATCTTCTCTCCTTTATCTAACCCAAAAGTTCATCGCCAAGTCTTAGCTTTAGCGATACCTATGGTGCTGTCGAATATTACTGTCCCATTGCTCGGTTTGGTCGATGCTGCGGTGATTGGTCATCTAGACCACGCTTGGTATTTGGGTGGTGTTGCGTTGGGCAGCACCATGATCAGCGTGACGTTTTGGCTGCTTGGTTTTTTGCGTATGTCGACTACTGGGTTGGCGGCGCAGTCCTTTGGCGGTGAAGACCGAAAGCAACTTGCCTTGGTGTTTATGCAAGGCTCACTTATGGCGCTGCTGTTTGCGTTAGTCTTCCTTATTGCCCATAACCCGATTGCTGATTTGATCTTTGGCTGGAGTGACGCCAGCGCAGAGGTAAAACACTACGGCATGCAATATTTCTCTATCCGTGTGTGGAGTGCCCCCGCAGCGCTAATGAACTTTGTGTTGTTGGGGTGGCTGCTCGGAACGCAAAATTCCAAAGCACCAATGTGGATGGTGATCATCACCAACGTGACTAATATTGCCCTCGATTTGTTGTTTGTGATTGGTTTGGGGTGGAAAGTAGAAGGCGCTGCGCTGGCATCAGTGATTGCTGACTACTCAGGCATGGGTTTTGGTCTCATGTGTGTCTGGAAAACCTGGCGAGAGAGACAATTACCATCACCTCAAAAGTTGCTAGCCAGCACTCAACACGGTTTAGGGCGCTTCGTGAAATTGAATCGCGATATTTTCTTGCGCTCTTTGTGTCTGCAAGCGGCTTTTAGCTTTATGACGTTCCAAGGTGCGAGCTTTGGTGATGAGGTTGTCGCTGCAAATGCGGTTCTGATGAGCTTCCTGATGATTATCTCGTATGGCATGGATGGCTTTGCTTACGCAATGGAGGCCATGGTCGGGAAGGCGATTGGTGCCAAAGATAGGCAACAATTGAGTGAATCGCTTGTCGGCACTTTCTTTTGGAGTTTGGTTATTTGTTTAGGACTGACCGCGCTCTTTGGTTTGGCGGGATCGCAGTTGATCGCCATGATCACTTCAATTGAGGCGGTACAACAGCAAGCAGCGGTGTATCTACCTTGGCTGGTGGTGATGCCACTTGCGTCGATGTGGTGCTTTCTATTGGATGGCATTTTTGTCGGTGCAACCAAAGGCAAAGACATGCGCAATAGTATGTTTGTCGCGACCAGCAGTTTCTTTGTTGTCTTTTACTTATTCGCCGAGTGGGAAAATCACGCGCTGTGGTTTGCAATGACGAGCTTTATGTTGATGCGGGGTATTGGTTTAGGGGTTATCTTTCTCTACCAATGGCACAAGGATACCTTCCTCGCACAATGTTGATATAAAAACAGCAGGTCCAAGCCTGCTGTTTTTCTGTCTGCTATCAAGAAGCATAGATTAGAACAAGCGGTTCAAACCATTCAACGCAGCGACACGATACGCTTCGGCCATTGTTGGATAGTTGAAGGTGGTATTGACGAAATACTCGATGGTATTCGCTGAGCCTTTTTGCTCCATAATGGCTTGACCGATGTGGATAATTTCCGCGGCACGTTCGCCAAAACAGTGAATCCCTAAAATTTCTTTGGTTTCACGATGGAACAATATCTTCAAGCTACCGATGTCTTTCCCTGCGATCTGTGCACGAGCTAGATGCTTGAACGAAGAGCGTCCTACTTCATACGGTACTTTCGCAGCTGTTAGCTCTTGCTCGGTTTTACCCACAGAGCTAATCTCTGGGATGGTGTAGATACCCGTTGGAATATCATCAATCAGATAGTTTTCTGCCTGACCTTTCGTAATGGCTTGTGCGACAAATCGCCCTTGGTCATAAGCGGCGCTTGCAAGGCTAGGGTAACCGATGACATCGCCTACAGCGTAAATGTGCTCAATATCGGTTTGGTAGTTACGGTTTACTTTTAGTTGTCCGCGAGAGTCCGCTTCCAGACCCACAGCACCCAAATTCAACTTATCGGTGTTACCTGTTCGACCATTCGCATACAACAAGCAGTCCGCCTTCATCTTCTTGCCAGATTGTAGGTGAATAATCACGCCATCTTCTGTGCCTTCGATTTTTTCATAGGTCTCATCATTACGAATTACCACACCGCTGTTCCAGAAGTGGTAAGACAGCGCATCCGACACTTCGTTATCCAAAAACTCCAACAAGCGGTCTCGGGTATTGATAAGGTCGGTTTTCACTCCAAGGCCGCGGAAGATAGAAGCGTATTCACAACCGATAACGCCCGCACCGTAAATGATGATATGGCGAGGGTCGTGTTTCAGGCTCAAAATGGAATCACTGTCGTAGATGCGCTCATGCAAGAAATCTACGTCGTCAGGCTGATACGGGCGAGAACCCGTCGCGATGACAAACTTATCTGCAGAATAGATTTCTTCTGTACCGTCGCTTTGCATCACTGCAATTGAGTAGTTATCGATAAATCGCGCGGTTCCGAACAAAAGTGTGCATGAGTTACGGTCATAAAAGCCCTGACGAAGTCGAGTTTGCTTATCAATGACCGATTTAGCATGACCTAAAATGTCAGAAAATGTTGCATGAACGCTGGTGTTGTTTCGACAAAATAGCGGGTTGCTATTAAATTCGATGATGCGGCTAACGGCATGACGCAGTGCTTTTGATGGAATAGTACCCCAGTGAGTACAACCGCCGCCGACACTGCTTTCCTTCTCGACAATGGCAACATTCAGTCCCGCTTTGGTTAATCCCATTGCAGCCCCTTCTCCGCCAGGGCCACTACCGATTACGATCACGTCATAGTGATTAACATGCGCCATGATGCCTTCCTTGTTATATTTGCTTAACATTGCTTTAGCGCGATTTTAACTCATTTACTCTATTGGTACACGTCATGCCTGTTAGAGAGTGGAAGTGATCACGCAGAATCGACCAAAAGGGTGATTTGGTATGTTGTATGTCTATAAATTGCATCGAGAACATTGCAATTGGATGCATGCCAATAGTAACGTTCTCGGCGCTCAGAGCGAGCGAAGCAACATATCTTTCTCCGTAGGAGCAAATTGCGTTATATTGAGGCTCTTGTACCCTACAGAAAAAGAGCAAGTTAAGAATGAAATCGATGGGAATCCGCGCACAGCAAAAAGAGAAGACACGTCGATCATTGATCGATGCGGCATTTAGTCAATTAAGTGCGGATCGCAGCTTTTCCAGCCTTAGCTTGCGAGAAGTCGCCCGAGAGGCAGGGATTGCACCGACTTCTTTTTACCGCCACTTCAAAGATATGGATGAGCTAGGCTTAACCATGGTTGATGAAGGCGGTTTGCTACTACGTCAACTGATGCGTCAGGCGCGTCAACGTATTGTGAAAGAAGGTAGCGTAATTCGTACCTCGGTCGAAACCTTTATGGAATTCATTGAAAGTAGTCCGAACGTTTTTCGTTTGTTGTTGCGTGAGCGCTCCGGCACTTCTGCTGAATTTCGTACCGCTGTTGCTCGAGAAATCCAGCATTTTGCGGCAGAATTAACCGAGTATTTAATGAGCACCGGCGTGACCAGAGAAGAGGCGTATACTCAAGCAGAAGCGTCTGTGACTTTGGTTTTCAGTTCGGGGGCTGAAGCTTTAGATTTAGATCGACGTGAGCGCGATGAACTCGCCGAGCGATTGATCATGCAATTGCGAATGATAGCCAAAGGGGCCTATTGGTATCGCAAAGAACGTGAACGTAACCGATTAAAAGGCGGGATAGAATAATGTCGAATGGAAATAAATCTGAAAAGAAAACGCTGATTTTGGCACTGGTTGCAGGTATGTGTGGTGATGCTTTGTTGTCATGGTTGACCATGAGTGAAGTGTCTTTTTCAATCTTCCCATTGATTGCACTCGTACTGGCTGTACAAGCTCTTTACCAAGAGTACCTAAATAATCCGGTATCAGAAGATATCCCATTAGTTGGCTTGGCGTGCTTCTTCGTAGGTGCGTTTGGTCACTCTGCGTTTATTAAAGCGCAATACCCAGAAGCAGGCTCAAACTTCTTTGCGATCATGGTTTCAATGATCTTACTCGCATGGATTGGTAAGAAGCTAGGTTTTGTCAGTAAGAAGACTTCTGCGGAATAAGCAAACGAATCAAATAAAAAAAGCGAGCCATTGAGCTCGCTTTTTTTGTATTTGATGTGCCGTCCTAAATAAGGTTGACACTTTCCACCCCCAAAATTGGAGAGTGTTATGAAATCAACAACTAAAAGAA
>NZ_JAWOVT010000021.1:0-48895 GCF_033340055.1 Vibrio sp. 1580 | reverse complement strand
TGTTTTACCGTGGTCAACGTGGCCGATAGTACCAACGTTAACGTGCGGTTTCGTACGTTCAAATTTTTCTTTAGACACGATCGTGTTCCTTCCTAGTTATGATTCGTCGTGATCATTATTGATCGACGACGCGCCAGAAATTGTTATTTTATGCGCCAACGCCCGTTAGCGCAATATTTGGACGCCCTGATCTCGCAAAAAGTCGTAAACTTTTTGCAGTTCAATCGTCAATTAGTAACCACGCTCTGCAATAATTTTATCTGCGAAGTTTTTCGGCACTTCAGCGTACTCGTGAAACTCCATAGAGTAAGACGCACGGCCTTGAGTTGCAGAACGTAGATCAGTTGCGTAACCGAACATTTCGGATAGTGGTACTTGAGCACGGATGATCTTAAGACCAGCCACACCTTCGTCCATGCCTTCAATGATACCGCGACGACGGTTTAGGTCACCAACAACGTCACCCATCCAGTCTTCCGGAGTGGTTACTTCGACATTCATCATAGGTTCTAGAATCACAGGTTGTGCTTCTAGTGCACCTTTCTTGAATGCCATCGAGCCAGCGATCTTAAACGCCATCTCGCTTGAGTCTACATCGTGGTAAGAACCATCAAATAGTGTAGCTTTAATATCTAGTACAGGGTAACCCGCTAGAACACCACTATTCATTTGCTCTTCGATACCTTTCGATACCGAACTGATGTATTCCTTAGGAATCACACCGCCCACGATTTCGTCTACGAATACGAAACCTTCACCAGGCTCTGAAGGCTCAAGTTTGACCCAAACATGACCGTATTGACCACGACCACCTGATTGACGAACAAACTTACCTTCAACTTCCGCTTTACCACGAATGGTTTCACGGTAAGCAACCTGAGGTTTACCAACGTTACAATCAACGCTGAATTCACGCTTCATACGATCAACGATAATGTCTAGGTGAAGTTCACCCATACCTGAGATCAGAGTCTGACCTGATTCGTCGTCCGTTTCCACGCGGAATGATGGATCTTCCGCTGCTAGTTTACCTAGCGCGATAGCCATTTTCTCTTGGTCTGCCTTAGAACGAGGCTCTACAGCAATCTGAATAACTGGTTCAGGGAACTCCATGCGCTCTAGAATCACTTTGTGGTTCTGATCACACAGCGTGTCACCTGTGGTTACGTCTTTCAGACCGATAGCAGCTGCAATATCACCAGCGCGAACTTCTTTCACTTCTTCACGCTTATTCGCATGCATCTGAACGATACGACCGAAACGCTCTTTCTTCTCTTTTACTGAGTTGTAAACAGCGTCACCCGAGTTTACAACACCGGAGTAAACACGCATGAAAGTTAACGTGCCCACGAATGGGTCAGTCGCAATCTTAAACGCTAGCGCTGAGAAAGGTTCATTGTCGTCAGCATGACGCTCAACTTCATTTTCTCTTTCGTCGACACCTTTAATTGCAGGTACGTCAACAGGCGATGGCAAGAACTCAACTACTGCATCCAGTACCGCTTGAACACCTTTGTTCTTAAACGCACTACCACAAGTAGCCAGTACGATTTCGTTATTTAGTGTGCGAGTACGTAGAGCTTGTTTGAGCTCAGCTTCAGTCAATTCACCTTCTTCAAGGTACTTGTCCATCAGCTCTTCGCTAGCTTCAGCAGCGGATTCAACCATGTGGTTGCGCCACTCTTCAGCAAGTTCAATCATGTCAGCTGGGATGTCTTCGTAAGTAAACGAAGTGCCTTGATCGGCATCATTCCAGTTGATCATTTTCATCTTGATAAGGTCGATGACACCTCTGAACTCATCTTCCGCACCAACGTTCAGCTGGATTGGAACAGGAGTCGCACCAAGACGATTCTTAATTTGGTTCACAACGCGTAGGAAGTCTGCGCCCGCACGGTCCATCTTGTTTACAAATACCAAACGTGGAACGTGGTATTTGTCTGCTTGACGCCATACAGTTTCAGACTGAGGTTCAACACCAGATGAGCCACAGAACACAACCACAGCACCATCAAGTACACGAAGAGAACGCTCTACTTCGATAGTAAAGTCAACGTGTCCAGGGGTATCAATGATGTTTACGCGATGCTCAGGGAACTGTGCTTCCATACCACGCCAGAATGTAGTAGTCGCAGCGGATGTGATAGTGATACCACGCTCCTGCTCCTGCTCCATCCAGTCCATGGTTGCTGCACCATCGTGAACTTCGCCGATTTTGTGAGAAAGGCCAGTGTAGAACAGAATACGCTCAGTTGTGGTTGTTTTTCCTGCATCTACGTGAGCACAGATACCGATATTACGGTATAGCTCAATAGGAGTTTTACGAGCCACGATTGTATCCTCTTACTAAGGTGTACCTTAGAGTGTAGAAAAGTGCTGCGAGAGAACCTCGCAGCACAGAAGGTATTACCAACGGTAATGAGCGAACGCTTTGTTTGCGTCAGCCATGCGGTGAACGTCTTCACGTTTCTTAACCGCAGTACCTTTGTTCTCAGACGCGTCTAGCATTTCAGCAGCTAGGCGTTGAGCCATAGATTTTTCACCACGCTTGCGCGCAGCTTCAACCAACCAACGCATAGCAAGTGCGTTACGGCGAACCGGACGTACTTCTACAGGTACTTGGTAAGTTGAACCACCAACACGGCGAGATTTAACCTCTACCGCTGGGCGAACGTTTTCAAGAGCTTCTTCAAAAATAGCTAAGTGGTCTTTACCAGACTTTTCAGCCATAGCATCTAGTGCAGTGTAAACGATTTTCTCTGCAGTAGATTTTTTACCGTCAACCATTAGGATGTTAACGAATTTTGCCAGCAATTCAGATTTGAATTTTGGATCTGGAAGGATCTTACGCTGACCAATGACGCGACGACGTGGCATGGATTTATCTCCGTTGTCTTCTTCAGGTTTTATCCAAAACTTTTCAGTTTTTTCAAAAAATTAAAAATAATTTAGTGTTTGGCCTTACTTAACGGAATCCATTAAGACTTAGGACGCTTCACACCGTACTTAGAACGACCTTGTTTACGGTCATTTACGCCAGCACAGTCTAGTGCGCCGCGAACAGTGTGGTAACGCACACCTGGAAGGTCTTTAACACGACCACCACGGATTAGAACAACTGAGTGCTCTTGAAGGTTGTGACCTTCACCGCCGATGTACGATGTAACTTCGAAGCCGTTTGTCAGACGTACACGACAAACTTTACGAAGTGCTGAGTTAGGTTTTTTAGGTGTAGTAGTGTAAACACGAGTACATACACCACGTTTTTGTGGGCACGCTTCTAGTGCAGGCACGTTGCTTTTAACAACTTGCTTTGCACGTGGCTTACGTACCAACTGGTTAATAGTTGCCATTAACTAGCTCCTGATTTACTTGAAAGTAAGCTTTGTGAAAAATCTATCCCCAACTGCCAATGCAGTTAGGGACGCAAAATTCTATGCAGCAGTGAGAGGTGTGTCAAGAAATATACGGATCTTTTTTGTTCAATTAGAACAATTCATCCGTAAAGCTTTGTCGACAGCAAATCTTGTTCAATCCCAAGTTAGGGATTTATCCTGTTTTGCTGTTAGTTCAACGAAGCCTGAGTAATTCACAATCGTCAGCGATGGACTGATACGATTTGCAATACCGCGAGCTTGCGCATCGCTCTCTAACACAAATACGCTGCGGTTTTTTAGGTGGGAACATGCTTTATGTTGCGAGTTAGCAGCGTACACTGCATCTTCTATAAGTAAGATGTCATCCTGTTCACTGCATAAGGGCATGGCGTCTTCTAGAGCAGAGACTGTTTTTATGATGTGTAACATAACTTCCTCAAAAAGACAGTAGCTTGCCAGCGTGTTGTAACTTATCTTTGAGCTGTTCTGAGCTTAACGCTTGGGCTTCAATGACTAAATCCGCTTGCGCCAAACCTCGCTGGGTTAACGACTCTGAACACACAAAGACTTGTTCGATGTCGTATAAATCGAAAAGCTTTAACATCGGCGCGTAATCTTTACTCAAAATATTGTTGGGGTCTTGTCCGAGTAGAAGCTGGTATACCCCGTCACCCATGAAAATGACGCTGATATCTTCACAGTAAGCCGACGCGGCTAACAGTGCATCCACACCTTCACGACCAGCTGCACTGCCATGTGGCGCACTACGAAATAGATAAGTTAACTGACTCAAAACTGTACCACTCTGTCTTGGGTTAACATCGCTTCAGCTAGGCTACCTAAGCCTGCTTGTTCAAAACCATCGGCTAGATTGTTCTGAACCAAACCATGTTGATTCGCTTCTTCTTCACTTACAATCCCGCGACGCAAAGCGGCCGCGACACAAGTTTCTAGGCGAACACCATGCTCTTTAGCCAAAGACTGCCACGCCTTATTGAGATCAAATTCATCGTTGGCTGGCACACTCAAAGCAGTACCATTAGTCACACCATCTTGATAAAAGAAGACGCTCACTAGCTGATGGCCTTGCTCTATCACCACTTTGGCGAACTGATAAGCACTGCGCGCTGACTGGCTGCCATAAACGGGACCATTCACCACTAACGTGTAAGTCAGTTTACTCACCTTTCATCATCCTCGGTTTTACGTTGACGAATGTACAAGTAAACGGTGTGTTTTGAAATATTAAGGCGATCCGCGACACGGTTGATGGCATCTTTAATATCGAAGATACCTTTGTCGTACAACTCCATCACGATCTGGCGATTTTTGGTGTTGTTAGACACGGATTTATCCGCATTGATCTCTTCGATGGTGCGTTCAACAGTTTGGTCCACCAGCTCTTCTACGTCACTAGCAAAGTTGACCGAGGAAGCCGCTTCTTTCGCTTCTTGCGTCGGCATGAAAGACTGAAGGACTTGCGAGAAAGGCGCATCCAAGTTGACGTTGATACACAACAAACCAATCACGCGATTTTCGCCATTACGAATGGCGACAGTAATCGACTTCATCAACACGCCACCTTTTGCACGGGTAAAGTACGAACGTGAGAAGTTGCGCTCCGAGCCTTCGATGTCTTTTAGCATCTTAAGCGCTAAATCAGTGATTGGTGAGCCGACTTGGCGCCCCGTGTTTTCACCGTTAGCGATTTTAATTGCAGAGGTATTTAAGTCTTCTAGAGAGTGAAGAACGATTTCACAAAATGGACCTATCAGGCTGGCGATACCATCCACGACCGCCTCATAAGATCTTAAAATGATTTTGTCGTGCTCGGTAAACGGCATCACGTTAACGGATTCCATTTCGAGCAACATCTCCGCGTTTATTGTTTCTGTAGTTGTCATAAGCCTTCGAGCGAAAAATCAACAAATTGGTGTAAGTTTATCAGAAAATTTGAAAAGCAACCTAGCAAACTCACCAACTAGTGACCTAGAACAAAAAAGGCCCGTTAAACGGACCTTTTTCAATAACTTATCGCAGCTTATTGTTATTGCTCTGCGTTGTCGTTCTCAACTTTTAGCAGCTCAACTTCAAATACTAGCGTTGAGTTAGCAGGAATGCTTGGTGTGTCTTGGTCACCGTATGCTAGCTCTGGCGGGATAACGAATTTGAATTTAGAACCCACAGGCATTAGCTGAACACCCTCTGTCCAACCTGGGATTACACGGTTAAGTGGGAACGTTGCAGGTTCACCACGATCGTATGAGCTGTCGAACTGAGTACCGTCGATCAGAGTACCTTTGTAGTGTACTTGAACCGTATCAGTGTCTTTTGGCTTCTCACCTTCAGCTGGTGTCATTACTTGGTATAGAAGACCTGTATCTGTCTTCACTACGCCTTCTTGCTTCTCAAACTCAGCACGGAAATCATCGCCAGCTTTTTTCGCTTCAGCTGCTTTCTCAGCCGCTTGTGCTTGCATCTTTTCTGCAACACGCTTGTCTAGAGATTCTAGTGCTGCACGTGTTTCTTCTTCATTCAATTCAGCATTGCCTTTGAAGACGTCTTCGATACCTTTTAGTACCAAATCTTTGTTAAGATTAATGCCGATTTCGCTTGGCTTGTCGATGCTTGTGCTTAGGTAGTTAGCAAATGAAACACCGATTGCGTATGCCGCTTTGTCGTCGTCGGTTTTAAAGTGAACCGCTTTACCGGTTTCTGCTTGAACTTGTTCTGCTTGAGGTGCGGTTTCTGTTTTAGTTTCTTCTTTCTGACAACCTACCGCTAGCATAACTGTTGCAGCAAGTAGCGACACTTTTAAAACTGATTTCATTAAATTCTCCCAATAATGGCTCTGCCATTGGTTGTTGTGCACAAATCTTCTATGAGACTAGTGAAGACAATCGTTATACCAATATACTAGCTATATGTCTTAAGACACAAACCGGATTATTAGATGTGATGCAAAGAATTTTTCATTTATTCCTATATTTAATTGTCATCACCACGTTAAATGGTTGCTTTTTCGCCGAGCGTGAAGTGCAGCGTTGGCCGATAGAACCTCAAGGTGCGACGAGCTTCGCACTTAGCAGAGATGGACGGTTTGCTCTGCTCTATTCTCAACAACGTCATTTGATGTTGTGGGACCTAGAGCAAAATGAACAACTAGCCAATCTGGGTGAACTCGATGCCGATGCCAATGTGGTTTCCCATATCCGCATATCTGACAATGGTCGCTACGCAATTACAGCAAGCCAAATGAACTTCGCAGTTTGGGACCTAGGCTGGACGCAATCCGAAGGCCTTTGGTCTATCTCTGATGCGCTCATTCGCGACGTTGATATCACCAGTAATGGTGAACAAGTTCTGCTTGGGTTATCCAACGGTAAAGCAATTTATGTCAACTTAGTCACCGGGCGTCGCATGGAGTTCCTTGC
Organism: Vibrio sp. 1580; assembly: GCF_033340055.1. Classification (NCBI taxonomy): domain Bacteria; kingdom Pseudomonadati; phylum Pseudomonadota; class Gammaproteobacteria; order Vibrionales; family Vibrionaceae; genus Vibrio; species Vibrio sp. 1580. The sequence continues at coordinate 42,084 of NZ_JAWOVT010000021.1, read as the reverse complement.
GCATCGTGAAAAAGTCAATTCCGTGGCCATTTCTCCTAATGGGCGCTTCGCCCTAACCGGAGGTAATGACTATAAAGCGTATCTGTGGGACACCGAAACCGGACAAGTACTACGAACCTTCGAACATGAACAACGAATTGTTCGCGTGGCCCTGCAAAGAGATGGAAAATTAGCAATGACATCTGATGGCGGAAACCAAGCGATTGTTTGGGATTTAAAAACTGGACAAGAAGTCACACAGTTGAGCAGTTGGTCACGCCAATTAATTTTCTCTACCGCACGATTTTCTGACGACGGGACTCAACTAGTCACAGGAAGCCCTTCTGGCCGTGTGTCGATATGGGATACTCAAACCGGAAAACGAATGAGTGGATTTGAAGTGGAGCCCAAAAAAGACACTCGCCCTCCCCGTGCGGTCGTGTATGATGCAGCTTTTGATTCAAAACAACGCGTAATTACTGCTACTTCAGCAGGTATTGCCCAAGCTTGGCAGTTAGAGAACGGATCATGACAGAAAAAATCATTCAGCAATTGGAAGCACGCATTAATGACTTAGAATGTCAGCTTGCGTTCCAAGAACAGACTATTGAAGATCTGAACGGCGCTTTATCGCAGCAACAACTGCAAATTACCAAGATGCTCGATCAGATGAAATATGTGGTAGGTAAAGTAAAAAATATGGACTCGTCGAATTTAGCCGATCCGTCAGAAGAAACCCCACCACCGCATTATTAAAATGCAGGCTCAAATAGCATAAAGCCCAGAACATGTTCTGGGCTTTGTTGTATTAATTACTTAAGAAGGTACTCAAGAGGAAGCTATTCGTCGGCGTAGATTTTAACGCTCAGCTCGCCTTGCGTATTAATGCCTGCTCGGTACATGCCAGAACTGTTCATCGCAAAGTGCATCTCACCTTTAGCATCAATGGCAATCAAACCGCCCTCTCCGCCCATCTGTTTGAGATCACCTTGGATAATGTGTTCACAAGCCGTATGAATATCTTCTTGTAAGTAACGCATACGTGCTGCAACGTCTTCCGCAACACGTTTACGAATAAAGAACTCGCCGACACCCGTAGTGGAAACTGCCACGACGCCATTTTCGGCCACCGTACCACAACCAATAAGAGCAGAATCTCCGACTCGGTTGTATTTCTTATTCGTCACGCCACCCGTACTGGTGGCAGCGGCTAAGTTGCCTTGTTGGTCCAATGCCACCGCACCAACCGTACCGTGCTTACGGTCATCTGGGTAACGAGATTCCGACAAAGCAAACAGTCCTTTCTCACGCATAGACAGCAACTGCTCATAACGGCGATCAGTAAAGAAGTAATCTTGCTCGGTATACTCATGGCCTTGCTCAAAAGCAAACTTCTCTGCGCCCTCACCCACCAACAGCACATGATTGCTGTTTCGCATCACGTCACGAGCGAGCTCAATTGGGTTTCTGATATGACGAACACCGGCAACAGCACCTGCCGCTTGGTTTCTACCATCCATTACAGAAGCGTCCATTTCGACCATTTCGTTGTTGGTCAGCACTGAGCCTTTACCCGCATTAAAGTTAGGAGAGTCTTCCAATACTTTCACTGCCGCTACGACGGCATCTAAGGCTTCACCGCCCGTTTCTAGAATTTGATGTCCCGCTTTTACCGCAGCTTCTAAATCCGCCAAGATGGATTGTTGCAGCTCATCGCTCATCTGTTCACGCAAGATGGTGCCCGCACCACCATGAATGGCAATCGAGAAAGGTTTCGTCATCACTTTGTCCAACTGTTATTCCTTGTATGGTTGGCACTACACCTTAGATAAACAAAAAGCGCAAGTTGAAAACTCAACTTGCGCTTTTCAAAGCTTTGCTAGATAAGATTATCTAGTGAAGGCGCTTATGATTAGTGAGAACCACAGCTACCGCCGCCACAGCAGCCGCCTTCTTCTTCGTGATCGTGGTCATGATCGTGACCACCACAACAGCCACCACCTTGGTGGATGTGACCGTGTTCGATCTCTTCTGCTGTTGCTTCACGTGTAGACATAACTTCTACTTCGAAAGTTAGTGTTTGACCAGCTAACATATGGTTACCGTCAACAACCACTTCGTTGCCGTCAACTTCTGTTACTTCAACAGGGATTGGACCTTGGTCAGTGTCAGCTAGGAAGCGCATGCCCACTTCGATTTGCTCAACGCCTTGGAACACGTCCGCAGGAACGCGCTGTACTAGCGCATCGTTGTGCTCACCGTAAGCTTCTTCAGGAGCTACCGTTACTGAGAACTTGTCGCCAGCCACTTTACCTTCAAGTTCTTTTTCAAGACCTGTGATTAGGTTGTTGTGACCGTGAAGGTAATCTAGAGGTGCTTCTGCTGTTGATTGATCAACAACGACACCGTCTTCCATCATTACTTTGTATGCAAGGCTTGCAACAACGTTCTTTTCAATTTTCATACTAACTCCAGGGAGATTAATTGACTTAACCTGAATGGGGTTAAGTACTGAGATATCTGGGTGTATTATGGGGATCAATTATCGAAGTTCAATTACTCCGGCTTAAAAATTCCGATCATTTCCTGATCTGAGTGTTTATTTTTCTCTACAGATTGTGGTTTACGCTGCTCTGTAAACTCACACTCGACACACTCAACTAACTCGATGTTATTTTCAATCCACCAGCGCAGGGTATCTTGCTGGCTGCAATTTGGGCAGCTAGCGCCGGCAATAAAACGTTTCTTGATTTTCACGCTATTTCCTTAGCTTGAGTCTTGGCTCAAGTACTACTTCCAATGATTAGGTGACTGATGGTCGCTCTCCATTTCACGACCAAATATTTCTTCTAGCTCTTTGCGGGCCTCTTTCGCTCTTTGGGCTAATTTCTTATCTTCATTGTGTTGAGGCAATAAGTCCTTAAGCATAGCATTATCTAACTTGCGAAAATGTGCTTCTGCCCGCTTTGCTTGATAAGGATGCATGCCCAGTTCTACGAGCGCTTGGCGACCGAGATCTAGTGCCCCTAAAAATGTTTCACGAGAGTAATTCTCTACACCATGACTCATTAACTGGTAAGCCTCGACACGGCTTCTTGCTCGGGCTAACAACTTAAGTTTCGGGAAGTGCACGCGACAAATGTCCACGATGGCCATCACCTCATCAGGTGAGTCGGTACAGATCACTAAAGCTTCTGCTTTATCTGCCCCCGCGGCACGTAACAAATCAATCTGAGTCGCATCACCATAAAACACCTTATAACCGTATTTACGCAGCAAGTGGATTTGGCTCGCGTCACTTTCTAGTACTGTTACTTTGATCTTATTGGCGTACATCAAGCGGCCGACAATCTGACCAAAACGACCAAAGCCCGCGATGATCACTCGTGGTCGACGATCCACCACATTGGTCGTCACGCTCTCTTCTTCTTGGTTAAGTGTGTGCGCAAACCACTTCTTCTGCCCCATGAGCAACAGCGGCGTGGTCACCATCGACAAGCTCACCACCACCAACAAGAAAGCAACTTGTTCTTTGGTTAAGATACCTTCTTGGCTTGCCGCGGTGAAAATCACAAACGCAAACTCACCACCTTGGCTCAAAATCGCTGCCATACGACTGCGCGACTTAGCACGAACTCGAGCAGTGCGAGCCAAGACATACAGCACCAAACCTTTGACTACAACAAGGGCAATCACGGCACTAATAATCGCAAACGGTTGAAGTGCTAATAAGCCCAAGTTTACCGCCATGCCCACCGCAATAAAGAATAACCCCAACAACAGACCTTTAAATGGCTCGATCGCGATTTCCAGCTCATGGCGATACTCACTCTCTGCCAGCAAAACGCCTGCTAAAAAAGTCCCCAATGCCATCGAAAGGCCGAGCTTTTGCATCACGACCGAAATGCCAAGCACGACTAAAAGTGCAGCAACGGTAAAGAGCTCACGAACACCGCTCATCACGACAAAACGAAATAGCGGACGTAGTAAAAAGTGACCTCCAATCAACAGTGCTACCACACTGCCTAAAATAGTGAAGACATCCAACCAACTTCCACCGCTATGCCCGCCTGCTAGCAAGGGCAACATCGCCAGCATCGGGATCACTGCAATATCTTGAAAGAGCAGCACCGCAAAACCAGATTGCCCCGTTTCGGTACCATTAAGCCCTTGCTCTTCAATGACTTTAAGCGCAATCGCCGTCGAGGACAGCGCCAACCCCATCCCGATAACTAAACTCACTTGCATGCTTACGCCAAACATACTGACGACACTACCAATCACGGCGGTCGTGACCACAACCTGCGCACCGCCTAAACCTAAAATCGGCCCTCGCATCTGCCACAATTTTTTAGGGTTTAATTCCAGCCCTATCAAAAACAGTAACAACACAACCCCAAGCTCGGCAAAATGCAAAATGGCATCAACGTCGCTAATTAAGCCAAGCCCCCATGGGCCAATCAACACACCAGCGAGTAAATAACCTAAAACCGAGCCAAGCCCAAGGCGCTGAGCAATCGGCACCGCAATAACCGCAGCCGAAAGAAAGACCACACTGCTTTGAAGAAACTCACTGGTGATCGCCATACTGACCTCCTTGATCTGCCGCTTGCCAGTTTTCAAGTGGGTTACTCAGCCATCCACGGTATAACTCGGCATGTTCGTAGCGTTCAATATCCGAAACATTTCTTGACCAATACAACACCAGAGGTTCAATCCAGTGCATTTGGCATAGGGCTGCCGTCAGTTCAAACGGTTGCAAGATTTGCTCAAGTGGGTATTTGTTGTACCCCTTCGCGCTGAAGGCTTCTTCTTTACCACCCGTTGTAATGACACTGCGCCAGTATTTTCCTTCTAGCGCCGCACCTCCGCCAAACGCAAAGCCTTTACCTAACACTCGGTCTAGCCACTCTTTTAATAGAGCTGGACATGAATACATATAAAGTGGGTGGTGAAATACGATCACATCGTGAGCGAGCAACAACTCATGTTCGTAATTCACATCAATAAAGAAATCAGGGTAAACACCGTAAAGGTCGTGCACAGTGACGTGATCAAGCGACTGAGCTTTTTTTATCATCACTTGATTGGCAATCGAGTTATGTGGCTCTGGATGAGCATAAATGACCAGAACTTTTGGGAGAATAGACGGTGCAACAGCCAAATGGTCGTCCTTGTGGTTATTTTTATCCGTTATCAAATTGTTATACTTTTTTGTACAGCATAATGCAATTAAAGCGAATCAATCGACTTTTCCGGTCAATACCCCTACTATTCACCGCTAGATATATACCCAAGTGGCTTTAAAACGATTGAAACCACTTCGCTATGTAACCAAGCAACGCGCACTGCGCAAAGTGAATTAAAACTTTATGATTACCTTCTCTGATATTCAGTTACTGCGTGGCGGTAAACCTCTTTTAGACCAAGCTTCTGCGACTATTCACCCTGGCGATAAAGTCGGTCTTGTGGGCAAAAACGGCTGCGGTAAATCAACGCTGTTTGCCCTACTGAAAGATGAACTGTCAATTGATGCTGGCTCATTTAGCCAACCTCAACATTGGGAGTTGGCCTGGGTCGCACAGGAAACGCCTGCGCTAGAGCGCACTGCACTGGAATACGTCATTGATGGTGATCGCGAATACCGCGCTCTCGAAAAGCAGTTAGCTGAAGCAGAAACACAAGACAACGGAACCCTAGTTGCCGAGATACACGGTAAAATTGAAACCATTGGTGGTTACAGCATTCGCGCTCGCGCGGCAGAACTGCTCGATGGTTTAGGGTTCAGCCAAGAGCAAATGAGTTGGAGTTTGACCCAATTCTCGGGTGGTTGGCGTATGCGTCTTAACTTGGCTCAAGCGCTATTGTGTCGTTCTGATCTACTGCTACTCGACGAACCAACCAACCACTTGGATTTGGACGCGGTAATGTGGTTAGAGCGTTGGCTACAAAACTACCCTGGCACGCTGATTCTGATCTCGCACGACCGAGACTTCCTTGATCCAATTGTTGGTCGCATCATTCACATCGAGAATCAGCAGCTGAACGAATACACGGGTAACTACTCGTCATTCGAAAACCAACGCGCACAAAAGATGGTGTTACAACAAGCGATGTTTGAAAAGCAACAGAAGCAGATGTCGCACATGCAAAGCTACATCGACCGCTTCCGTTACAAAGCATCAAAAGCACGCCAAGCCCAAAGCCGTATCAAAGCTTTGGAGCGCATGGAAAAAGTACTGCCAGCTCAATTCGATAACCCATTTAGCTTCCAATTCCGTGAGCCAGCTGCGCTGCCAAACCCAATCATGATGATGGATGAAGTATCTGCAGGTTACGGTGACAACCTGATCTTAGAGAAGATCCGCTTGAACTTGGTTCCTGGCAGTCGTATTGGTCTACTCGGCCGTAATGGTGCGGGTAAATCGACCTTAATCAAGCTGCTCTCTGGTGAACTTAACGCGCAAGGTGGTGACCTAACTTACTCACAAGGCGTGAAAATTGGTTACTTCGCTCAGCACCAGTTAGAAACGCTTCACCCTGAAGAAACGCCGCTGCAACACATGATGCAAATCGCACCCGATCAAACCGAACAGCAGCTACGTGATTACCTAGGTAGCTTTGGCTTCCAAGGTGACAAAGCACTAGAAAAAGTTGCGCCGTTTTCTGGTGGCGAAAAAGCCCGTTTGGTATTGGCTTTAATTGTGTGGCAAAAGCCAAACCTGTTGCTACTTGATGAACCGACCAACCACTTAGACTTGGACATGCGCCAAGCATTGACGATGGCACTGCAAACGTTCGAAGGTGCAATGGTGATTGTTTCGCACGACCGTTACCTATTGCGTGCTACAACCGATGACTTGTACTTGGTGCATGATCGTCAAGTTGCGCCGTTCGATGGTGACTTAAACGACTACTACAAGTGGTTAACCGAGCAACAAAGAGCGGAACGCAAAGAAGCACAAGCCGCACAGCCAGCCAAAGATAGCGCCAACAGCGCGGCAGCGAAAAAAGAGCAGAAACGTCGCGATGCAGAATTTCGAAAACAGACAGCGCCAATTCGCAAAACGCTGACACAACTAGAAAATAAAATGGATAAGTTAGGTGCTGCACTGGCCGAAGCTGAAGAACAATTGGCGGAGAACTCACTGTATGCGGCCGAAAATAAAGCTAAACTTAACCAAGTGCTGGCACTTCAAGCTTCTAGTAAGGCTGAGCTCGAAGAAATTGAAATGGAATGGATGTCTGCTCAAGAAACATTGGAGCAGATGGAGCTAGAGTTTAATCAATGAGTAATCAACACGCTGAATACACACTCACCCTAGAACACCTTTGGCAGTTTAGTCTGCAATTTTATGGTGTGCGAGAAGTGAAAGAGGCGTGTTTATCATTACAGAACAACTACCACGGTAACGTGAACCTACTCCTGCTGCTCAGATGGCTCGATGAGCAGCAACTCATTTTCCAAGAAAAAGACTGGCCCTTGGTGCAAGACTGTCTAGGTAGAAGCGAAACTTTACTTCACTCCTTTCGCGACCTTCGTCGCCACCTTAAGTCTCAAGTCAATGACGCTTTGTATCGTGAGACCTTGCAGTTTGAGCTGCAACTAGAAAAGCAGCAACAAGCGGATTTGGTGGACTGCATTAACTCACTTACACTACTCAAAAATGATGGTGACCCACTGACGTTGAGATACTGTCGTCAACTCGGTGGGGAGCATTTGCAGCAAGCCTTTGCTATTCCGGTGCCAAACATTCAACCACCAAAACGCCCATAAATCTGTAGAATACCTATAATCTTTATAAAGGATTATATTAATAAGTTCTTCAACGGACACCGAAGGACCGCATAAGAGCAGTTAGGTATGACACAATTTTTCGCAGCCGCCGGGATCAAAAACCCGCATCTCCAAACGCTTTTGCCGCGTTTTATTCGCAAAAAAGCGTTATTTACGCCGATTTGGCAAACCCTCGATACATCCGATGGCGACTTTCTCGATCTCGCGTGGAGCGAGGACCCAACCCAAGAGCCTGCACAAAAAAAGCCGATTTTTGTTTTATTTCATGGGTTAGAGGGGTGCTTCTATAGCCCTTATGCCAATGGGTTAATGAATGCATTTGCTCAATCTGGATGGCTGTCGGTGATGATGCATTTTCGTGGCTGCAGCGGTAAACCAAACAAAAAAGCACGAGCTTACCACTCGGGTGAAGTGACGGATGCTCGTTACTTCCTAGAGCACCTTGAACAACGTTTTCCTGATAACCCCAAAGTTGCGGTTGGTATTTCTCTTGGCGGTAACATGTTGGCGAATTATTTAGCCCAATATAAAGACCACCCTTTTTTGAATGCAGCGACTATTATCTCAGCGCCTTTAGACCTAGCGGCGTGTGCAAACCGTATTGAACAAGGCTTTTCGAAAGTGTATCGCCGTTATCTGCTTTCTTCACTGAAACGTAACGCGTTACAAAAGCATCATCTATTGCATGGCGAGCTCGCTTTGTCCTACAACTCAATAAAACGTGTCACACGATTGTATGAATTCGATGATTTGATCACGGCACCACTGCACGGCTTTAAAGACGCACAAGATTATTACGATCAATGTTCTGGCTTAAGTAAACTACAGCAAATCACGCTACCCACACTGATCATCCATGCCAAAGACGATCCGTTCATGACCGATGATGTGATACCGAAGTTTGTTTTGCCAGATAACATTGATTACCGTCTCTTTGAACACGGTGGCCATGTTGGCTTCCTAACAGGAACGGCGTTAAAACCTAAGTTTTGGTTGGAGGAAGCGCTGCCCGCGTATTACGAAAGTATCGCCGCAGATTACCTTTCTGCTGTATCCAAGCAACGAACGCAGTAAACTAGCCGCTCATCATAAAAGTTAGAGGTATTTATGATCATTCCATGGCAAGACATTGCGCCGGAAACATTGGAAAACTTAATTCGTGAATTCGTCTTACGCGAAGGAACGGATTACGGAACCGTCGAGGTTTCTTTGCATGACAAAATTGATCAAGTTAAAGCTCAATTGGAAAAAGGTGAAGCGGTTATCGTGTTCTCTGAGCTACACGAAACCGTCGATATTCAGCATAAAACAAAATTTTAGACCCTTCACATTTTACCGTATCCCACTCGATGACAAGGTATTGTTACGTGCTATAGTGGGATATCGACCGTGCAGTAGTAACTCTACTGCACATTACAGGTAAGTAATTTTCGACAAGGTTTGTCATGTCAGCTAAACACCCAATTATTGCGGTTACTGGTTCGTCCGGTGCCGGCACGACCACTACATCTGAAGCCTTCCGTAAAATGTTCAATATGATGAACGTTAAACCCGCATGGGTTGAAGGCGATAGCTTCCATCGCTTTACTCGCCCAGAAATGGACATCGAAATTCGCAAAGCCCGCGAGCAAGGTCGACACATTAGCTACTTTGGCCCACAAGCTAATGACTTCCCGGGATTAGAAGAGTTTTTCCGTAAGTTCGGGCATGACGGCACTGGCAGCGTGCGCCGTTATCTGCACACGTTTGACGAAGCGGTTCCCTACAATCAAATGCCAGGCACGTTTACACCGTGGCAAGACTTACCCGAAAACAGCGACGTGCTGTTTTATGAAGGGTTACATGGTGGCGTGGTCGATGGAGATGTTAATGTTGCTCAACATGTGGATTTCTTAATCGGCATGGTGCCGATTGTGAACTTAGAGTGGATACAAAAATTCGTACGTGACACTCGCGATCGCGGCCATTCGCGTGAAGCGGTAATGGACTCAATCGTGCGATCCATGGACGATTACCTCAACTATATCACTCCGCAGTTTTCTCGTACTCACATCAACTTCCAGCGCGTACCGACCGTTGACACTTCCAACCCACTTAATGCAAAAGGCATCCCTAGTTTGGATGAGAGTTTTGTGGTGATTCGCCTACGCGGTATCAAGAATGTCGACTTCCCATATCTGCTGGCCATGATTGATGGCTCATTCATGTCACGCCACAACACGATTGTCGTACCCGGCGGTAAGATGAGCTTTGCAATGGAGCTCATAGTTCGGCCTATCCTACAACAGCTCATCGAAACAGGGAAAATTGGCTAAAAACCTGCCTGCGAAGATGTTTACTTTTCATACCGTGATCATGTGCACAGTTTTGCTTACAAAATCTCAATCATGGCACGATTAAAATCAAGAAATCGTTTTCGAAAAAGGATACTATTTCTTACCGAAACACAAGAGAGCTTGCAGCATATAAAAAGTGCTCTTATTCTAGTAGGCCTAATTCAGGCTTAGCTAAAATATGGATAGCGCAAGCGTACCCTGCAGAGGAAGTGAGATATTATGGTTCTAGGTAAACCTCAAACCGACCCAACATTAGAGTGGTTTCTTTCACACTGTCATATTCATAAGTACCCTTCAAAGAGCACGCTAATTCACGCGGGCGAAAAGGCAGAAACTTTGTACTACATCGTTAAAGGTTCTGTTGCGGTTCTTATCAAAGACGAAGAAGGTAAGGAGATGATCCTTTCTTACCTAAACCAAGGAGACTTTATTGGTGAACTTGGTCTATTCGAGGAAGACCAAGAGCGCACAGCTTGGGTTCGTGCTAAATCTCCTTGTGAAGTTGCTGAAATTTCTTTCAAGAAGTTCCGTCAGCTTATCCAAGTAAACCCAGACATCCTAATGCGTCTTTCTGCGCAGATGGCTCGTCGTCTTCAAGTAACTAGCCAAAAAGTGGGTGACCTGGCGTTCCTAGACGTAACTGGTCGTATCGCTCAGACGCTTCTGAACCTTGCAAAACAACCAGACGCAATGACTCACCCAGACGGCATGCAAATCAAGATCACTCGTCAAGAAATCGGTCAAATTGTTGGCTGTTCTCGTGAGACAGTAGGTCGTATCTTGAAGATGCTAGAAGAGCAGAACCTAATCTCTGCTCACGGTAAAACCATCGTGGTTTACGGTACTCGTTAATCTCGAACTAGAGTGACACGAACAAAATTATAAAAGCCACCAATGGCAACATTGGTGGCTTTTTATTTACTCATGACCAAATGAGATAGGGTGCAGCGAACACTAATGAGTAAGCTTAACAGGTTAACCCTAAAACTTAGCCATTCGTACTTTCAAAGATTTTGTCAGCTGAAGCGGCCACGAAACCTGGGTACAAATCACCATTTTCCATCGGATAGCGCTTAGCAAATTCATAAAACCCGCCAGGGATAATTTCAGTGCCTTCGCTAAAACGAACCGCTACTTTATCTGCCATGGTCGATGACTGCTCTAGCAACACCTCAGGAGTGCCCTTCACTTCACCACCATTTTCATTAATGGTAAACCCAGCGGTACGCAGATGATCGTTTACCTGCTTCACTTCTTCATATTCATTGAGCTGGTTAACGCTCACCGTGAAGTGGTTTGCTCCGTAACCATGCGCCGCAAGCCAAGATGCGTACTCACTTTCTTTAGCCAACGTTTGGTAATCAGCAAAGCTTAAATCCCACAAGCGTCCACCATGTAAGAATGCGCTATCGTTCAGCTTGTCAGCATCGACTTGTGCCACCAAATTTTTCACAATCTCTTGTAGCTCAGACGAGCACTCTTCAACTTTTAGCTCACTAATAAATACTTTAGGTTGCTTCGGATCTGGGTGCTCATAGTGCTTAGCAACCAGCTTTTTGCTTTCGAAAACGTAATCACCACACGCCTTGTAACCAATAGCTACAAATGGCTTAGCTAGAGTTTCAATACCAAGAGGCGCGATATTGAAGGTACGTAAAGCTATATGATCATTAATCAGAGGCTCATCTTCTTGAAGCAGCTGATGCACTTTAGCAGCCGAAGGGCAAAGACGTTGAATGTAATCTTGCCATAGCGATTCAAATAACACATCGGGCGTCATAACGACTCCTTGTTACGAGATGTAGAGTTTAAAGGTAAGCGGAAGTTGGCTGCTCGTTCACAACAAAAGTTGTCCAGAATAATGAACGAGCAACCATCAACCTGTGACGGTAAATGCCAGTCAGTCAACACGCTTTTCCGAGTCTTTGCTCACTTTTCGTGTTCTGCCAACGATCACTACAACCCATACCTAAATGATGCGCCGGCAAGGTGAGCCGCAATGCATAGTTGCGACTCTATTATTAAAACTTATAGCGCTACACCTGGACTCAATGTTGCAGGCAAGACAGTCTCTTGACCTTCCATTGATGCCATTGGGTACGCACAGTAATCTGCTGCGTAGTAAGCGCTTGGGCGCAAGTTACCCGACGCCCCCGGACCACCAAATGGCGCATCACCGCTTGCACCAGTGAGCTGGCGGTTACGGTTCACGATACCTGCACGAATGTGGTCAACGAAGTATTCCCATTCTTGGTCGTCGGTTGAGACCAAACCAGCAGATAAGCCAAAGCGCGTATCGTTTGCTAGCGCCACGGCTTTGTCTAACCCTTCGTAACGCACCACTTGCAGAAGTGGGCCGAAGTATTCTTCATCTGGTAACTCAGCAATGTTCGTTACATCAATGATGCCAGGAGAAACAAACGCCGCCTCTCCTGCTTTCGCTTCAATCAAGCTTTCACCGCCAAGAGACTGTAGATTAGCTTGTGCATCAAGAATAAACTTGGCTGCCGCGACCGAAATTTGCGGTCCCATAAATGGCGCAGGTTCTGCAAATGGTTGGTCTACGCGAATATTGCGTGTCGCTTCAACGAGTTTGGTGATAAGCGCATCGCCTTTTTCACCCAATGGCACATACAAACGACGAGCACACGTACAACGCTGCCCAGCACTGATAAACGCTGACTGGATGATGGTGTAAACCGTGGCATCCAAATCACCATATTTATCAGAGATCACCATCGGGTTATTACCACCCATTTCTAGTGCGAGCATCTTGCCCGGTTGACCCGCAAATTGACGGTGTAATACATGCCCCGTATTTGCGCTACCCGTAAACAGTACGCCATCGATGCCTTTTGCGTCAGCGAGCGCGATACCAGTTTCTTTCGCGCCCTGAACAAGGTTAATCACGCCTTTCGGCAGACCGGCTTCTTCCCATAGCTTCATTGCCAATTCACCCGTCCATGGCGTTTGCTCAGACGGTTTGAAGACTACCGTGTTACCAGCCAGTAGCGCAGGCACAATGTGACCATTTGGTAGGTGGCCTGGGAAGTTGTAAGGACCAAACACCGCCATCACGCCCAATGGGCGGTGGCGCAATACGATTTGGTTGCCTGCTGCTTCACGGCTCGCCTCACCAGTGCGGTCATGATAAGCGCGAATCGAAATGGCAATTTTACCTGCCATTGCCGCTGCTTCAGTGCGCGTTTCCCAAATTGGCTTACCAGTTTCTTTGGCAATGACTTCGGCGATTTTTTCGCTGTTCTCTTTTACTTTCTCCGCAAAAGCCAACACGATTGCCTCACGCTCTGAAAATGGGCGCTTTTTCCAGTCAATAAACGCTTCACGCGCTGCAGATACCGCCTGGTTCACCTGCTCTGCCGTTGCACCTTTGCCTTGCCAGATCACTTCTTGGTTGTACGGCGACAGAGACGTAAATGCTTCACCCTGACCTTGTACCCATTCACCTGCAATCCAATGTGTCATTGTTTCTATCCTTAAATTCTGTCGTCTGTTACTGCGGAAGAAGGCGAACGAAATCCCCTTCTTCAACCGAAAGTGCATCCGCAACGTCTGGTGCGATCATTACGCTCTGTGTTTCTGCGTCATACGCCGCTTTAGTGACTGTCGCACGGAAGTTCTCGAAAGATGAATTACACATCAAGAAGTCTTGTGTGCTGGAATGTTCAGAGATTTTGACTTGCGCACGGAATGAATGACGTACCGACTCAATATTACGCAGATCACACTCAACCGTTGGGCCACCATCGAAGATGTCGACGTAGCCTCGGTTGGTAAAACCTTCACGCTCAAGCAGCTTCAGCGCTGGACGCGTGTTGTCATGTACTTGACCAATCACGGCTTGCGCTTCTGGGCTGAGCAGGTTGATGTAAATAGGCAGTTTCGGCATCAAGTCGGCGATAAAGCCTTTCTTGCCGATACCTGTCAGGTAATCTGCAAGCGTGAAATCGATAGAGAAGAAATGCTCTTGAAGCCATTGCCAGAATGGTGAATTACCCTCGTCGTCTGAAACGCCACGCATCTCCGCAAAGATCGTTTCAGAGAAGCGCTCTGGGTGCTCTGCCATCATTAGGAAACGACACTTCGACATTAGACGACCATTCAGACCTTGGCGGAATTTCTCACGCAAGAACAAGGTACAAATTTCGCTGTTACCCGTGTAGTTATTACCAAAAGTAAGCAGTTTAACGACGTTGTTAACGCCAAGCTTTGGCGACGAGTGCACGACTTTACTAATGTGATATGAGTAAAATGGGACATCCCAGCCGATAGATGCTTCGATTCCGGTGGTACCCGCAACCTCACCCGTTTCAGAGTCAAAGCCAACCATCAGGTAGCCTTCATCGCCTGGTTCTGCCACATCTGGCTTACCAAAGCTGTACTCTGAATGTTTGATTCGATTGGTTAACAGTTCTTCGTTAACCGGTAGAGATGTAAATCCGTGACCAGACTCCACCGCACAAGTGTGCAGTGCGTCGTAATCCGACATCGCGATAGGGCGAACTACTAGCATCAATACTCCCTCCAGATGCAAGAAGATCCTAACTATATTGTAGGAACAATTCCCCCATCAGAGATCCTTGACGGGGGTGTCTGCGTTGACGTTTAAACTGATATCGCGCTTAAACTAAAGTCGCGATCGCTTTATCCAGTTTCGCCAAGCCTTCTTCAATTTCTTGTTGTGTGATAACGAGTGATGGTGTGAAACGTACGACATTGGCACCCGCAACCAATACCATGAGACCTTGTTTACCTGCAGCAACCAGCACGTCACGCGCACGGCCTTGCCATTCTTCATTTAGTGCAGCGCCAAGTAATAGGCCTTGACCGCGCACTTCTGAGAAGATGTTGTACTTCGCGTTGATCTTCTCTAGACCTTCACGGAACATTGCTTCGCGTTCTAGCACACCAGCCAACACCTCTGGCTTAGTAACTTCATTTACAACCGCTTCTGCAACCGCACACGCTAGTGGGTTACCGCCATATGTAGAACCGTGAGTGCCCACTTTCATGTGCTCTGCCAATTTTGCTGTCGTTAGCATTGCACCGATCGGGAAACCGCCACCAAGTGATTTCGCAGTACTTAGAATATCTGGCGTGATACCTAAACCTTGGTAAGCGTAGAAGTTACCTGTACGGCCATTACCAGTTTGCACTTCATCGAAGATCAGTAAGGCGTTGTGTTTGTCACACAGCTCGCGAACCGCTTGAGCGAACTCAGGCGTTGGTGGCACGATGCCGCCTTCACCTTGTAGTGGCTCCATCATGACCGCACAAGTACGATCAGACATGTGTGCTTGTAAAGCTTCGATATCGTTGTAAGGAAGGTGTGTCACGTCGCCTGGCTTAGGACCGAAGCCGTCAGAGTATGCCGCTTGGCCACCAACCGTTACGGTAAAGAATGTACGACCGTGGAAACCTTGTTTGAATGCAATGATTTCAGATTTCTCAGTGCCATGAACGTCTGCTGCATAACGACGTGCCAGCTTCAAAGCGGCTTCGTTTGCTTCTGCGCCAGAGTTAGCAAAGAACACTCGCTCAGCAAAACTCACTTCTGTTAGCTTTTTCGCCAGACGAAGGGCTGGTTCGTTCGTCATAACGTTACTTAAGTGCCAAAGCTTGTTAGCTTGCTCTGTTAGTGCGTTTACCATTACTGGATGACAATGGCCAAGACAGCTCACTGCAATACCACCAGCAAAGTCGATGTATTCATTACCTTCCTGATCCCAAACACGTGAACCTTCACCTTTAACAGGGATCATTTCCATCGGGTTATAGCAAGGTACCATTACCTCATCGAATAAACCGCGCTCTACTTTAATTTCCGTTGTCATTGCACATTCCTTCTTGATACCGCATGCGTAGCAGATAAGCGAATTTAACCGGCTCTCTTTGCCAGCAAATAATGTTTTGCATTTAAGCTATTGCGGCATTGTATTTACATTTAATTAACCATTTCAATAGTGATTTATTCTTTTCGTTCTCGAAAGTAACTTCCATTAATCACTGCTTATGACTATTTATGCATCAAGAAAGTAAAATAGAGAAGTGATTTTTTATAAATGTTATGTAATACAGGGGATAGAAGGTTTAAAAAGACATGAATAGACAAAGAGACTCGAGAGAATCGCATAGTTTTGCAATCCGCTCACCTCAGCAAAAAGATGAATGATTTGTTAAGAAAAGTGATCGCGATCAGATCGCTTTGCGTGCTAAAAAGTTCGCAAGCAACTCGTGACCTTGCTCAGTTTTGATTGATTCTGGGTGGAATTGCACCGCATCAATTGGCAAGGTTTTATGTTGGTAACCCATTATTTCATCCATGCTTCCGTCAGGCAGTTCTGTCCATGCAGTCAGTTCAAACACGTCGGGTAAAGTACCGTTTTTCACCACAAGAGAGTGATAACGGGTTACCGTGAGTGGGTTATTCAGATTTTTAAACACACTACGACCGTTGTGATGAATCGGTGAGGTCTTACCGTGCATCACTTGTCGTGCACGTACCACTTCCCCCCCAAACACTTGCGCTATCGCCTGATGACCAAGACAAACTCCTAGGATCGGCAACTTACCAGCGAAGTGTTCTATCGCTTTCAGTGAAATACCTGCTTCGTTCGGCGTACATGGCCCTGGCGAGATCACCAAATGAGTTGGGTTGAGCGCCTCAATGCCTTGGATATCGATTTCATCGTTACGCACCACCTTTACGTCTGCACCAAGCTCGCAGAAGTATTGGTAAAGGTTGTAGGTAAAAGAGTCGTAGTTATCGATGATCAACAACATAAAGGGTCGGTTGCTCCAATCCGTTTTGGCAATGCTTACGTAGTGAATCGCCACGTTCGTGACAATCAAGGGCGGTATTTTGCTATACCAAGCAAGAAAGGCAAGTTTTTGCTGAATAAAAAGGCCAGCATAGGCTGGCCTTTGGTCTTTACAGCTATTTAGGAACTGTTTGTCAGAAAGTAAATTCGCTTAGCGGCGACGACGGAATAAACCGAGACCTAGCAGCGCAAATAGCGCGCCAAAACCAAACGAACCTCCATCTGAATCCTTCGACCCTTCTGTTCCAGTTTCAGTTTGCGTCATTGAAACATCACGAACAGAGCTAAACTTCACGATATTGCCTGTCGAGTCAGTCACTTTCTCTTCTAACTGATAATTACCTTGCTCTGGCGTTTGTTCAAACTCAATATTCACGCTACGCGCATCAATATCAGCTTGAACTAAGGTTTGGCTAGCCGAGTAAGCTTTCGTATCGCTGCTCGCCGCAGCCGCTTGTGTGGATGGCGTTAAGTTCACCGTAACAATATCACCTACAACCGCCGTTGGTGGTAAACGGACATCGACGGCTAAGTTGTCACCTGCTTTCGGTAAATCGATGTCATCATCTGGTAAATCAATCGCGATGATCACTGGATCGTGGTCAGAGGCAGAGAACGCATCTTTGTACTTCGGCATATCACCGGTGTACTTGCTGCTGTATTCGAACAAGTTACTCTCTAGTGAGTTGATGTGCCAATCTTCAATTGCTACCACTTTTTGCGCTAGGCTACTGCTTGCCAATGCGTGGTCCAAATTACCCAGCTCGCCCGAATAGGTGTAAGAAAACGTATCAGTGCCGTGCAGCAACGTATTTAAGTTGTGCAGACCGTAACCTTTTTCAATTTTGGTCTTCTCTACTTGAAGTTCACCATCACCAATGGTTGTGTAAGCAGCAGTATAAATGTCACGGCCGTATTTCTCTTTCGAGTAATCAGTCAGTGTCAGAAGTGGGTCTTCCATGCCATAAGCATTGAGGTCGCCCATGAGCAATACATCGCCTTTCACCTCTTTCAACGCTTCACCCACTGCGTGCGCAGCAGAAACGCGGAAGTTGTTACAGTTGCCTTGCAGATCCGCTGGCTCAGAATCTTCTACACCGGCAATCCACTCTTCAATACACTCAGAGCCTTTCGACTTAAAGTGGTTTACGACAATAGACAAATCTTCACCCGTCTCTTTCACCGTAAAGGTCTGAAGTAGACTGTGTCGTTGGTACTTATCGTAAGCAGGGTTACTTT
The DNA here is from genome assembly GCF_033340055.1 of Vibrio sp. 1580. Lineage (NCBI taxonomy): Bacteria > Pseudomonadati > Pseudomonadota > Gammaproteobacteria > Vibrionales > Vibrionaceae > Vibrio > Vibrio sp. 1580. Next base: position 23,890 of record NZ_JAWOVT010000021.1, on the reverse strand, counting down.
CGGTGCCCTCTTTACGAGTAATTGTGTTTTCTGCAATGTGCTGCTCTGGCGTGATGATCACTTTTGCAGCGCCTTTTGGCGTTACTGCGTTAGCACGATATAAGATCGCCACCATGATCGCATCACTGCCAAAGTATTCGTCTTGGTATTTGTCTTGCTCTTCGATTTCGACATACGTGTAATGATCTTCAGCGTCATCAATCTCAGCATTTAGGGCATCAACTAAGTTTTGGATAGCACTGCCATCACCAAAGCCGTTGTTTTCCACTTCCATCAAACCAATAACGTCTGCGTCCATCTTGTTCATCGCCGCAACGATTTTCGCTTGCTGGATCAGGAATTCGTCTAGATTAGTCGCACCACGGTTTTGTCCGGTTGGGTTTTCATGACCACTGTCAGCCACGGAGTTGAAGTAGTTCAGTACGTTGAAGCTTGCAATACGCAAATCTGAGTCCGCAATCGCTGGGGCATCTTTACGAGCCACGTCGAAGCCTTCACCTGAAGTCACGAAGTTGGTGTTATTGACTTCATTCGTCGCAATCAGGCGGTATTCGTTGTAGCTGTAAGCCACGACACCCTGTAGACCTTCTACTCGAGAACCAAGGCGAATGTGCTGCTCTGAAGAGCCATCTTGGTCTGCATCTTTAGCAAAATCGGGGTAGTATGGGATTTGGCCGTTTGGTGCTTTGCCATCTGATTCTAGGTATACGCGGTTTGCTGCGTTGTCTTTTGCTAGCTCAACGGCTGCATCGCTCTCTGCCGCGTGTAATTGAGTCGGCTTTAACAATGGCGCTTCATGAGAGAGCATCATATTGTTACGACGTGAATCGTAGTCGTAAGAGAAGTTGCGAGTTACAAACAAGTCACTTGCCGAGGTCAACTCAACTTGCATCCCTTCATGACGCTCAAGCGCATCACGTAGTGTCTCACCTTCTTTGATAACAAGATCGGTAACTCGAGAGGTTTCAGAGGTGCCTGTTTTCACATAGCTGTTAGCATCAGAAGCAAGCTGAGTATTGCTGTAATACTCTTGAACTTTACCTTTCACACAAACAACGTCACCAGCTTTCAGCGCCGTGTCTGCCGCGTCAGTATGAATGAACAAGCCTTCTGAGGTCTTGTCGTTGTTGTCGCTTTCTAATGCTTGTAGGTAGAAACCTTTGGTTAGGCCAGTGGTAACAGCAGTCACGACACCCGTTACGAAATGATCTTCGTCAGTAATGTATGGGTAACCATCAATGAATGGAGACGTATCGCCTTCACCTTGAATATCTTGGATGGTAGTGAAGTTAGGTTGCTGACCGTCGACTTCACAAGCGAATGGTGCTGGTGGCTCAGTCGCATTTAGCTCACCAAGGCCGTCAATGTTGTCTTTCTCAAATGCCGTCCACTGAGATGCATCATAAGTAGCAGAAGGGGTTAGTGCATCACTGTTACGAACTAATGTGGTGTCTTTACCAAAATCTACGTCACCCATCACACCGATGATGTCGTGCACTTCACCATCTTTCAGCAGTGCGATCGGGTCGTCACCGTTAAAGTTCGCAACGCTTTTATCTGTGATATCGGCGACAGCTTTGATGGTATCGCTCGCGTCACCATGCGCCAGTACATACACTTGGTTAGCTTGTAGCGTCACTTGGCTAAGGTCGAATGTGCTGCCCCAAGTACCACCACCGTTTGATGATTTCGCCAACTCGTAGCCAGTGAGTGTCACCGCAGTATCACCCGTATTAGCGATCTCTACCGCTTTATTATAAGCGCCGCCTTCTACGTATTGGGAAATAATAATCTCTGCGTTCGCGTTTGCACTAAGTGCACTGGCGATGGTTAATGCGAGTATTGAGGGTTTGATTAACGTGTCCATTGTCATACCTGATATTTATGTAAATGCAAACTTAGCTCTGGTTAGAGCCTGCCATTTGCGTCTACTATCAGGTTTATTTATGAAATAAATAAGAATGAGTAATTAAAGCCGTGAAATGAATCACATGTGAATATAAGAAAATATGCCAGAGCATCCCATTCAAACATTTTTTGTAATAAATACAGAGCGCTATTGATAAACAAGTCAGAATTTAGATTGATTACTCAGTTTACTTTTTCACTTCATGTTAAGGAGTAGAAAATACATCACTTGTTGAGTGGCTTATTAACCCAACCGTTCCGTTACAAATAAAAAATATAATTAGTCACTAATTTAGAATGCTTTAATTTTCACTTGTATCACTGTTCAAGCCCAAGAATCTATTACTCGCTTCGTTCTCTCTTATACAGGCCCCTCATACTTCAAAGTTTTCATGATTTATTCAATAACTTTTCATTACTCACTAGCCAAAAACATACACAAAAGATATAACACCGCGCGAGACAATAAGATCTCATTAGCTGTAAACCCAGGAACGACAAATGAAAAAAATTCAACGCAGTGTGCTAGCTCTCTCCCTACTTGGCTTGATAGCGGGGTGTCAGTTGACCGCCAGTGAGCCACTTCAACCTACGGCGAATCAAGACATCATCGAATCAGCCAAAAATGAACTGGATGGTATTGAAGAGCTAGAAGTCAGTGACGAGGGTGTTATTACCTTTACTCAGCGTCTAAGAACGCCAGGAACCTACTGGATTCCAGCGAGAATTAAAGAACTCAGCTACGATATATCATGCGTACAGCTTAGTTACTTCATTGATAGAGGCATGGTTGTGAAGTCTGCCTTTCTAGGGGCTCGAGGACGTGTTGAATATTACGACATGGAACGCTGTATGAAAGACACACCATTTCAGTAATACAGGCATAAAAAAAGCTCCACCAAAGTGGAGCTTTTTCGTATTCGTTCTTAGCAACTATGGGCGAGCTACAAAACCTACTGCTTCGTATGCTTTCTTAAGCGTTTCAGCCGCTCGTGCCGAGGCTTTCTCAGCGCCTTGCTGCATTACCTCGTCCATGTAAGCACGATCAGCGCGAATACGGTGATATTCTGCTTGAATTGGCTCAAGCATTGCTACAACTGCCTCACCAACATCTTTCTTAAATGGGCCATACATTTCTACGCCTTGGTACTTCGCTTCAATCTCTTCGAAGCTCATGCCTGTCGCCGCGGAGTACAGACCCATTAGGTTAGCAATGCCCGCCTTGTTCTCGATATCATGACGGATACTTGGTGGCGTTTCGGTATCGGTTTGCGCTTTGTTGATCTTCTTAAGGATCGACTTAGGCTCTTCCAGCAGCGTGATAACGTTCTTACGGTTGTCATCAGATTTAGACATCTTCTTCGTTGCATCTTGAAGGCTCATTACACGCGCATTTACTGTCGGAATGTAAGGCTCTGGAACTTGGAAGATTGGCTGCTCTGGCGAGTAAATATTGTTGAAACGCGTTGCGATATCGCGCGCTAATTCTAGATGTTGCTTCTGGTCACTGCCTACAGGTACTTGGTGTGCACCGTAAAGCAAAATGTCAGCCGCCATCAACACCGGGTAGTCAAATAGACCGACGTTTACGTCATTCGCGTAACGTGCCGATTTGTCTTTAAACTGAGTCATACGGCTCAGCTCACCCATTTGAGTGTAGCAGTTAAGAAGCCAACCTAATTGAGCATGCTCTGGTACATGTGACTGAACAAATAGCGTGCTCTTCTTCGGGGCAACACCAACTGCCAGACAAATTGCCAGTGCGTCTAGAGTTGCTTCATGCAGCGCTTTAGGGTCCTGACGAACCGTAATCGCGTGAAGGTCTACCACACAATATTGGCAATCATAATCGTCTTGCATCTGCTGCCATTGACGTAGAGCACCCAAGTAGTTACCGATACTTAGTTCACCTGAAGGTTGAACACCACTCAATACAATGGGTTTGCTCATTAGAATGATTCCTTTGACTTCTTAATCTAATTAAATGAAAAAAACCGTGCAGTAATAGGTGCACGGTTTACTCAGTGTACTCATTAACGAGTATTTTGGAAGCTCTTTTGTAGCCGTTATGCAGAAACCGCTACAACGTCCAATAATTCTGCCAAACTGTCAGCGACGAAATCTGGATTTGATGCTGAAATAGGTTCACCGTGGTTGTAACCATATGTCAGACCAAATGAGGCACAGCCTGCATTCTTTGCTGCGAGAATATCGTTTTTCGAGTCGCCAACCATCAGCATTTCACTTGGTTGGATTTGGTGTTTTTCCATTAGCCAGTTCAATGCTACTGGGTTTGGTTTTTTCTCTGGGAATGCATCACCGCCAAGGACATCAACGAAGTATTTTGCGATGTCGTGCTTTTCCAAAACGTCAGGCACAAACTTTGAAGGTTTGTTGGTCACCAACGCCATAACAAAGCCCGCTTTGTGCAGCTCTGCTAGTGTCTCTTTTACCGTTGGGTAAAGATGACTTAGCTTGTGACCGCTTTGCTCGTAGTAATCATCAAACAATACACGCGCTTTAGCACGAAGCTCTTCACTCAGCTCCGGGTTGATGGTCAGGCTTTGGCTTAATGAGCGACCAATAAGCACGTCTGCGCCGTTACCCACATAATCACGAACTTGTTCTTCTGAAACCGATGGAAAGCCAAGCGCCTGTACCGCTTGGTCTGCCGCGACAGCTAGATCTGGCACGCTATCAAGCAAAGTACCATCTAGATCGAAGGCGATGAATTTAATGTCTTGTTGAGTCATAACTTCCCTGAGGATTTTTATTTATAAATCGGTGAAAACGACAAAGGATGGCACCCCATCCTTTGTTTTTATCATTATGTCTGATTCTACAGTAACTGTTTGTTTCGTCGTTACTTTGCAGCAATACGCTGACGAACTGCCTCAAACAAACAGATGCCGGATGCCACAGATACGTTCAAGCTTGAAACGCTACCAGCCATTGGGATCTTAATCAAATCGTCGCAGGTTTCACGAGTCAGACGACGCATACCATCACCTTCTGCCCCCATTACGATAGCAAGGGGTCCAGTCAGTTTTGCTTGGTAGATGTCGTGCGTTGCTTCGCCCGCAGTACCAACAAACCAGATGCCTTTCTCTTGCAATGTACGCATAGTACGAGCCAAGTTAGTCACTCGGATCAATGGCACGACTTCAGCTGCACCACAAGCCACTTTGCTTACGGTTGCGTTCATCGGTGCAGAACGATCTTTCGGTACGATGATCGCCGCAGCACCTGCCGCATCTGCGTTACGTAAACACGCACCAAGATTGTGTGGATCGGTCACTCCGTCTAACACTAATAGCAGTGGTGATTCGTGCTGCGCCAGGATGTCATCTATATCGTTCTCATTCAGCTGCTTCGCTGGTTTCACACGAGCGATGATGCCTTGGTGATTTGCACCGCGCGCTTTGTCATCCAAGGTTTTACGTGTCATCTGCTGAATAGAAACACCACAAACCTGAAGATCATTTAGGATTGGCATTAGGCGATCATCTTGACGACCTTTTAAAACGTACGCCTCGATAAAACGCTCTGGTTCGCGCTCCAATACCGCCTTCACTGCGTGAATGCCGTAGATAAATTCGTTACTCATTGTTTAACCTGTTGTTCTGGTCGTATTGCCTGCGCCAACCAAGTTTGAACTAAGTTGGCGCTTCAACCTACTGCGCTTCTTTTTTAGTGCGCTTGGTTTTCTTCGGCTTACTGTGCGGCTTCTTTTTACGTGCTTTTTTCACTTTAGGCTTCTCGTTGCCTTCAGCGTCACCACGTTTTGGGCCATTACGCTTACTCGTTGCGCCCGTTTCTTCTGGGCGTTTAGTTGGCTCTATCGCAGGAACTGCACGAGCCGCGCCACCTTCCTTCGATGAAGAGCGAGTCGCAGCGCGTTTTTTATCTTTCGCTTTGCGTTTTGCTTCCGCTGCGCGTTTCTTCGCAGTCTTACCTTCGCCGCGTAGCTTACGACTTGTTTCGACCAATTCAAAGTCAATTTGCTTATCATCGAGGTTAACAGCCAGTACTTTTACTTTTACTGCATCACCTAAGCGGTAGATGTTACCGAAACTTTCACCAATAAGTCGTTGACCAATCGGGTCAAATTGATAGTAGTCGTTCGCAAGGGTAGAAATATGTACCAAACCATCGATGTGCAAATCCGTTAAACGTACAAAGAAGCCAAAGCTAGTGACATTAGCAATAACACCGTCTAGTTCGTCACCGACGTGGTCTTGCATATATTCACACTTCAGCCAATCCGCAACATCACGTGTTGCATCATCAGCACGGCGCTCTGTCATCGAACATTGTTCGCCGTAAAAATCCATGTCGTCAAACGAGTAATGATAGCCACCTGTTGGTGTCCAGCGATCTTGATTACGACCTTCTTCTTTAGCAATCAGATACTTGATTGCACGGTGAAGTAACAAGTCAGGGTAACGACGAATTGGCGACGTAAAGTGTGCATAGCGTTTCAATGCCAACCCAAAGTGCCCCGCGTTATCTGCGTTGTATACCGCTTGCTTCATTGAGCGTAGCAGCATGGTCTGAATCAACTCTTGATCTTGACGCCCGGAGATTTGACGTGCGAGATCAGCATAGTCCGTTGGTGAAGGCTCTAAACCACCTTTTAGCTCAAGACCAAGTTCACTTAAGAAGTCACGGAAACCTTGCAGACGTAATTCACCTGGAGATTCGTGGATACGATAAAGCGCGGGCTCTTTCGTTTTTTCTACCAGCGATGCCGAAGCAATGTTGGCTAAAATCATACATTCTTCGATGATCTTATGCGCGTCATTACGAATTACTGGCTCAATGCTTTCGATTTTACGTTCCGCATTGAAAATAAATTTGGTTTCAACGGTTTCAAATTCGATTGCACCGCGTTGATCTCGTGCTTCTTTCAGCACTTTGTACATCTTGTGCAACTCTTCTAGATGAGAAACAAGCGGCTGGTAGCGCTCACGTAGTTCTTCATCCCCTTCTAGAATCGCGCTCACTTTGCTATATGTGAGACGAGCGTGCGAGTTCATCACCGCCTCGTAATGCTTGTAACCAGACAGCTTACCGGTATCAGAAATGGTCATTTCGCACACCATACACAAGCGATCTATTTGCGGGTTGAGCGAACATAGGCCGTTCGATAGTACTTCTGGCAACATCGGCACAACTTGCGACGGGAAATATACTGAGTTACCACGATTGATCGCTTCTTTGTCCAACGCAGAGTCAGGACGAACGTAGTAACTGACGTCAGCAATCGCTACCCATAAACGCCAACCACCTTCTTTGTTCTTTTCACAGTAAACGGCATCATCAAAGTCTCGTGCGTCTTCGCCGTCAATGGTCACTAGTGGCAAATCACGTAGATCCACACGACCAACTTTCGCTTCTTCTGGTACTTCTTCGCCTAAGTTTTCGATTTGTTTATCGACGGCTTCTGGCCATTCGTGAGGGATTTGGTGTGTACGAATCGCAATTTGTGTTTCCATACCTGGTGCCATGTTTTCACCAAGGACTTCAACCACTTTACCCATCATGCCGCGTGAGCGTGAGCCACGATCAGTAATTTCAATTACGACTACGTTACCCATGCGTGCACCCGCTTTGTGCTCATTTGGGATCAGGATATCTTGGCTGATACGCGAGTCATCTGGGACAACATAGGAGTATCCATATTCAAGGAAGAAACGACCAACGATTTGATCATTGCGCTCCTCTAGCACACGCACCAAACGTCCTTCACGGCGGCCGCGCTTGCTGTTGTCTGTCGGTTGCACTAAGACAAAATCACCGTGGATGATGTTCTTCATCTGATGGTGCGGTAACAGAATATCATCATCCTTGCCGACGCTGCCTTCTGGACGTACCCAACCATGGCCATCACGATGACCAATCACGTAACCTTTCACCATTTCAAGTTTTTCAGGCAATGCATAGCACTGACGGCGGGTAAACACCAGTTGGCCATCTCGCTCCATCGCACGTAGCCGACGACGCAACCCTTCGTATTGCTCTTCGCCCTCAAGCTTTAGTGCCTCAAACAAGTCGTTACGATTCATTGGAACGCCCGCTTGCTCTAGAAACTCGATGATAAACTCTCGGCTTGGAATTGGATTTTCGTAATTTTTGGATTCACGATCTGCAAAAGGATCGTTTGGAATATTGTCTGACATAGGCACGCCTATCTAGCAAGGAAGGTATATGGCTAGTATATCTGAGTCTCTCGATAAGCTACAGAATTGCTTTGAAAAAAGAATGATCGAGATCGACTCTAGGCATGCAAATGAGTTAAGGACGAGCCAGCAAGATCAAAAGTTCAGAATTGTCACTGAGCAAGGATTCAATCGTGCAGTCATCCAACTCCGCCAGAAAGGCACTTTTTGCTTTCGCCAATTTATCTTTGAGGCGGCAAGCAGGGGTAATATGGCAAAAATCCACACCACAGTTGACTAAATCTAACGGCTCTAAATCGCGCACAACACCACCGACTGTGATTTCAGACGCCGGCTTCATCAGCCGGATACCACCGTTTTTTCCGCGCACGGTATGGACATAACCCAACTGCCCTAACCGATTGATAACTTTAACCATATGGTTGCGCGACACACCAAATAAATCCGTCACTTCGGTAATGCTGGTTAACTCATCTTCCGGCAACGAAGCCAAGAAAATTAAGGTTCTCAACGCATAATCAGTGAAACTAGTTAACTGCATATTCTCTCCCAAAGTGCGACTCAATAACCCGCTGGTGATGCTAAAACCCCAAACTTGAGCTATCGATAAAAGTGTAAATCTTTTCTTGATCGAAAGATACATTTGAGATACAACTTTAAACATGCATTATAAATACAACTTAAAGTAGGAAGCCCTTATGCTCAGCAATCAAACTATCGAGATCGTCAAAGCGACCGCACCACTCATCGCCGAAACAGGACCAAAACTGACCGCGCACTTTTACGAGCGTATGTTTACTCATAACCCTGAGTTGAAAGATATTTTTAACATGAGTAACCAGCGTAACGGCGATCAGCGTGAAGCATTATTCAACGCTATCTGTGCCTATGCTGCCAATATTGAAAATTTGCCAGCTCTGCTTGGCGCAGTAGAGAAAATTGCGCATAAGCACACGAGCTTTTTGATCACAGAAGATCAGTACCAAATCGTTGGTAAGCATTTACTTGCGACAATCGATGAGCTTTTTAATCCAGGTCAAGAAGTGTTGGATGCTTGGGCTGAGGCTTACGGCGTACTTGCGAATGTATTTATTCAGCGCGAAGAACAAATTTACCAACAAAATGAAGCTTTGGAAGGCGGCTGGCGCGGTCTACGCGAATTTGAATTAGTCGATAAAAAGATTGAGAGCGAACACATTTGCAGCTTTGTGTTCAAGCCAACCGATGGCCAAAAAGTGGCGCCGTATAAACCGGGACAATACCTTGGTATCTACATCAACAGTGACCAGTTAGAAAACCAAGAAATTCGCCAATATAGCCTGTCTTCTGCGGTCCAAGAGAACACCTACCGTATCTCAGTAAAACGTGAAGAAGGCGGAAAAGTGTCGAACTACCTGCACGATAGCCTGAACATTGGCGAAAAAGTGCAGCTTGCGGCCCCTGCCGGTGATTTCTTTATGGATGCCGAACCACAAACACCCGTTGTTCTAATTTCTGCTGGTGTGGGACTTACTCCAACGCTGTCAATGCTAGAAAGTCTCTCAGCACATCAAGCACCTGTAACTTGGGTTCATGCAACAGAAAATGGCCAACAGCATGCTTTCAAGCAACACGTAAACCAACTCGTTGCAGAAAAAGAAAATATGAACGCGCTCGTTTGGTATAACCAACCAACGGCAGAAGACAAGCTAGGCGAAGACTTCCACTTCACGGGCTTTGTCAATCTGTATGAAATTGAAGCTGCATTAAAGCAAGATAACGTGCAGGTATACTTCTGTGGTCCTGTAGGATTTATGCAGCACGTAGCGAAACAGCTATTAGAACTTGGCGTACCAGAAGAGCAATTCCATTACGAATGCTTCGGTCCACACAAAGTGGTTTAAGCGCTACCAACTATCGGGAAAACAACAAAGCCCACGTGACGTGGGCTTTGTTGTATGAAGTTGTTTGCAATATTGAAGCGTTACCAAAAGGTGTCTCGCCGTTTAGCTCGAGCAATAACGTTTTGTGGCATGCGCTGTTCAAGGCCGTTTCTCAATACAGTTATGCGCTTATGCTGCCGCTTATCTGCTGTGACAGAGTTATATAACCAACGATACGCATCTTCGTAATCGAGTGGACTGCCATAATCACGTAAAAGCAACTCGGCCAGATGAATACGCGCGTTTAGGTTTCCCATTGACGCAGCTTCTCGCAAATATGGAATTGCACGTTCTTTATCTTGCTGTACTAAAGTGCCACGCGAATAGTATCGGCCAATCTGCTCTAGTGCAGCTGGTAACCCCTGATGCGCTGCATTTTCGATGTAGTAAAGACCCAGTTCGACATCTTGCTCGACACACACCCCCCAAGCCAACATATCTCCGTACAGAAATTCATAAGCGGGTAAGTTAATTCGAGTCGCACGAGCTACGATATCCTCCACCAGCTGGCAGTTATCAGCGCGCACACGTTGTAAGTGCTTATTTTGCTCAATAAGCTTTATCAGCTCTGCTTCGGTATAGATCGGAACTGGTGCCCCCACATCAGCAACATTGGCTTTCACTGTGGTAGCAACCAAGGTCAACAACAGTGAAGCAGCCACTGTTCGTAACTTCATAAACGTACCCTTAAGGTATCTAAGAAACCAAAGATCGGTGAAGGATCTCCTCTGCTTGATAACCTTATCGGCAAAAAACAGCTAAGCTTTAGACAATTTTTGCCTCTGATTTAGGCTCAGCGGCAAAAGCTTGCCATATGAGAGTCACGCTGTTTTTGTTCAGATACAAAAAAGCCGACCAGAAGGTCGGCTTTTGCAATCTTTAACGGCTATCAATTAAGCTTCGAATGGGTGAACTTTGATGATAGTTTCGTTACGGTCAGGACCTGTAGAGATGATGTCTACTGGAACGCCAGTTAGCTCTTCAATACGCTTGATGTAGTCAAGAGCGGCTTGTGGTAGAGCATCTAGTGACTTAGCACCAAATGTGTTCTCAGACCAACCAGGCATTGTTTCGTAGATTGGCGTTGCTTTTTCGAATGCTTCAGCAGCCATCGGAGAAACTTCTAGCACAGAGCCATCTTCCATCTTGTAACCAGTACAGATTTTTAGCTCTTCTAGACCATCTAGTACGTCTAGTTTAGTTAGACAGAAACCAGATACAGAGTTGATTTGGATTGCACGACGCATAGCAACAGCATCGAACCAACCTGTACGACGTAGACGACCAGTTGTCGCACCGAACTCGTGGCCAACTTCACCTAAGTGCTTACCAATTGGATCTTGCTTATCTAAACCGTCGTATAGTTCAGTCGGGAATGGACCAGCACCAACGCGAGTACAGTACGCTTTTGCGATACCCAAGATGTAACCGATGTGACGAGGACCAAAACCAGAACCTGCAGCAACACCACCAGCAGTCGTGTTAGAAGACGTTACGTACGGGTAAGTACCGTGGTCGATATCAAGTAGTGTACCTTGTGCACCTTCGAACATGATCTTGTCGCCGCGCTTACGTGCTGCGTCTAGTTCGTCAGTTACGTCGATAACCATTGACGTTAGTAGTTCAGCGTAGCCTTTCGCTTGCTCAAGTACTTCTTCGTAGCTTACTGGTTCCGCTTTGTAGAAGTTAACTAGTTGGAAGTTATGGAACTCCATGACTTCTTTTAGCTTCTCTGCGAAAGTCGCCATATCGAATAGGTCGCCAACGCGTAGACCGCGACGAGCAACTTTATCTTCGTATGCTGGACCGATACCACGACCAGTAGTACCGATAGCTTTTTTACCGCGAGCGATTTCGCGAGCTTGGTCCATTGCAACGTGGTAAGGAAGAATTAGCGGACATGCTTCAGAAATGAAAAGACGCTCGCGTACTGGAATACCGCGCTCTTCAAGAGGCTTCATTTCTTTAAGTAGAGCTTCAGGTGATAGTACAACACCGTTACCGATAACACATTTTACGTTATCGCGAAGGATACCTGATGGAATTAAGTGAAGAACGGTTTTTTCACCGTCAATTACGAGAGTGTGACCTGCGTTGTGACCGCCTTGGTAGCGTACCACGTATTTTGCATCTTCAGTTAAAAGGTCTACGATTTTACCTTTACCTTCGTCACCCCATTGGGTGCCTAGAACGACTACGTTATTTCCCATCTTTCCAAGTCTGATTGCTAGTTAAAAATGGATTCTAGCACCGAATCACGCTTCTTGCAGTCATTTTTTGTTCACAGAGTTGCTACCAGAATGTCATCTTGCCGCTTTGTTCATTTTGAAATCAGCATATCACTGATAGTATTTAGCTTTCTCTATTCGACTGGAAAGCGCTATGTCTGAATCCATATGGTTGGCGATTGGGCTCGTCTTGATCGTGGAAGGCATTGGGCCACTGATTGCTCCTAACGGTTGGCGGAATATGGTGGCTCAATTAAGTGAACAACCCAACAATCAGCTACGACGCATCGGTGGCTGCCTAGTAGTTGCTGGAGCCGTCATCGCCATCATGATGAGCTAGCACTTAGCATCAGATACAAAAAAGGCTCCCTAAGGAGCCTTTTATTTCAATGAGAAGCGGAGATTATTTCTCCATGCTGCCCTTCGACTGGTTCATGTATTGGAAGAACTCACTCTTCGGATCAAGCACCAGAATATCGCTCTTAGAGCTGAAGGACTTCTCATACGCACGTAGCGAGCGTAGGAAGCTAAAGAACTCAGGGTCTTTGTTGTACGCTTCAGCATAAATCTTCGCAGCTTCAGCATCCGCCTCACCTCGTGTCACACGCGCAGTTTTATCAGCTTCAGCTAGAATAGTTGCTACTTCTAGTTCTGCTTGAGCACGAATAACTTCCGCTTTTTCACGACCTTGAGAACGGTGCTTACGAGCAACGGACTCACGCTCCGCACGCATACGACGGTAGATAGACTCACTGATTTCATCAGGCAGGTTGATTTTCTTCATTCGGAAATCAACGACACGAACACCCAAGTCTTTCATTGCGCTTTCACGCGTGTCTTTCAATACTTCAGACATGATTAGGTCGCGTTCACCATCAATCTCAAGCGCCTCACGAGCCGCTTCAGTTGCGACAACATCGGCACTTGCGTCTTCTGGTAGCACATCATCGTTACGTGGACCAGATACGATCTGTTTGATTTCACGAGCACCGATTTCAGAACGAAGCACGTCCGTCACTTTACGCTCAAGTAGTGCCTCTGCCGTTAGCGAGTTACCACCGCCTGTCGCGAGGTAGTAGCGACCAAAATCTTCAATACGCCACTTCACGTAGGTATCAATGATAACGTCTTTTTTCTCAGACGTTACGAAACGGTCTGCACGGCCATCCATTGTTTGGATACGTGCATCAAGTTGTTTCACACGGTCAAACAAAGGCATCTTGAAATGCAGACCAGGCTCGTAAATTCGAGTGATGTCGTTGTTGTCTTTCAAGACACGACCAAATCGAACCACGATACCGCGCTCACCTTCAGGAATCACAAACAAAGACATCAACATTAATGCCAGTGCGATTACCAGTACAGGGATCATTAACTTACGCATTCTTAGTATCTCCCTTGACGTGAACCTGTTGAACGAGACTGCGAGTTCGAAGTGTCTTCTTGTGTACGATCAGACTCAAGTTGAATTTGATCATAGGTTGAAGATGACTTCGATTTACGTTTGGTATCTGCTTTGCCCTCTTGTCCCGCCAACTTATCAATTGGAAGGTAAAGAAGATTGCCGCTTGATTCCGAGTCAATCAACACTTTCGAAGTACTTGAGTACACCTCTTCCATTGCGTCAATGTACAGACGATCACGCGTTACACCAGGCGCTGCTTGGTATTCTGGTAATAGTTTTTCGAACTGTGCTACCTGACCAAGAGCCTCGTTAGTGACACGCTCATTGTAACCTTGTGCTTCTTTCTTCAAACGCTCTGCTCGACCCGTTGCCTTAGGCAAGATTTCGTTCTTGTATGCTTCAGCTTCACGAATGAAACGCTCTTCATCCTCACGTGCTGCGATTGCATCATCAAACGCATCTTTCACTTGCTCTGGTGGACGAGCAGACTGGAAGTTCACATCAACAAGTACCAGACCCATATCATAGCTATCAATGATTTGGTTCAGTGTTTCTTGCGTAGTTTGACGAATTTGCTGACGACCACTGGTTAGAATGCTATCCATCAATGAGTCACCAATTACTGCACGTAGTGCAGAATCCGTTGCTTGACGCAAGCTGTCGTCTGCATTGGTTACACGGTACAAGTATTTGTATGGGTCAGTCACTCGGTACTGCACATCCATCGCAACTGTTACAACGTTTTCATCTTTGGTCAGCATTAGACCAGATGCACGTAGTGAACGAATCGCTTGTACGTTTACCGCTTCGTACTCATCAATAAAGCGAGGACGCCAGTTAAGACCTGGGTCTACGATACGATCGTATTTACCTAAACGCAGTACAACACCACGCTCTGCTTCACCGATGGTGTAAAAACCAGCGAAGAACCAAACTGCAACAGCAATCAGAGCAATCACGCCAAAGCCAATTGCACTACCACCACCGCCGCCGATTGGAGAACCACCGCCGCCTTTTTTACCAAACTTGCCGCCCAGCTTTTGACTCAGTTTGTTGAACACTTCATCTAAATCTGGCGGACCTTGATCTCGGCCACCAGGACGCTGGCCACCACGATTATTATTACCCCAAGGGTCATTATCGCGGCCATTGTTGCCGTTGTTATTTCCAGGCTCATTCCACGCCATTAGAAAGCTCCATCATTTGATATGACGTTATACTGTAGCAGTCCTTTAAGTGACTATAAAGCCAGTCAAAACTGCCCCTTCTCTTTTTTCAAGTCTAGACCAATCTACTTGCTGCATTCGAATATCGATCAACAAGTTACCATCCTGGTCATATTCCTCACGTTGAATACACTTCATTTGGAAGAAGGTACTACGGAATCGTCCTTGATACTGTGGAGGAATTCGCAACTGATGCTCGACCATTTGTGACGCCAGACGTTCCGTCAGCGCCTCAAACAGGACATCAATGCCCAACCCATCCATTGCTGAAACCCAAACTGCGCGAGGTACGCCTTCCTCGTCTCGTTCTATACGTGGTTTCTGCGAATCTAGATTGTCGATTTTGTTCATGACAACCAGAGTCGGCACTTCATGCGCGTCGATCTCTTCTAGTACTTCATGAACAGCTTGAATATTCTCACGAAAACGCTCATCACTGGCATCAACAACATGTAACAAAATGTCAGCTTCTTGCGTTTCCTGCAAGGTTGCCTTGAAGGCCGCAACCAAGTCGTGTGGCAAATGTCGAATAAAACCAACCGTGTCTGCCAAGATGGCAGGACCAACATCTGCTAACTCTATCTTACGTAAAGTCGGGTCCAAAGTAGCAAATAATTGATCAGCCGCGTACACGCCAGCTTCTGTAATACGGTTGAAGAGTGTCGACTTACCCGCGTTGGTGTAACCCACAAGTGAAACCGTTGGGATTTCAGCTCGATTTCGGGCGCGGCGCCCTTGTTCACGCTGCTTCGCTACTTTGTCTAAGCGTCGCAGGATGGCTTTGATTCTGTCACGCAATAAGCGACGGTCGGTTTCCAGCTGGGTTTCACCCGGGCCACGTAAACCGATACCACCTTTCTGCCTTTCAAGGTGTGTCCAACCACGAATCAAACGAGTAGAGATATGACGAAGTTGAGCCAGCTCTACCTGTAGCTTACCTTCGTGTGTTCGAGCTCGTTGAGCAAAGATATCGAGAATAAGACCAGTGCGGTCGAGAACTCGACATTGGCACAGTGCTTCGAGGTTACGTTCTTGGGCAGGAGAGAGGGCGTGATTAAAAATCACAATTTCGGCACCAGTTGATTGTACCGCTGTAGCAATCTCTTGGGCCTTACCCTCTCCGACATAGTATTTCGGGTGTGGGGATTGACGACTACCAGTTACCACTTGTAGCGCCTCTACCCCAGCAGAAGAAACCAGCATTTCGAACTCAGCCAGATCTTCCCATTCACCTTCTTGCGTGAAGTTGATATGAACAAGTACGGCTCGCTCACCGGATTCATAACGGTCAAACAAGCAATCAACTCCTTATTTTAAAAATACTCGATGAAGAATTAATCTTCAGATTTCTCTTGTGGACGCTCACCTTGTGGACGTTCACCGCTGTGATGGCTCACTGGACGAGCCGGCACAACTGTTGAGATCGCGTGCTTGTACACCATTTGGTTAACAGTATTCTTCAGCAGGATCACAAATTGATCGAATGATTCGATCTGACCTTGTAGTTTAATACCATTCACAAGGTAGATAGATACCGGGATACGCTCACGACGTAGCGCGTTTAGAAATGGGTCTTGTAGAGATTGCCCCTTAGCCATTTTTATTTTCCTTATTTAATTTGTAGTTGTAATTATTTAGCTAGTGGTGCAATGCAAAAGATACGGCTTTTGCATCTGAGCTAAACGAATCAAAAATGCACTCTAAGTAATTAGCAGCATAGTATAAAAACCGCCAACAACAGATCCTTTGAGAGTGCGTTCACGCAAAAACGATCACATTATACACAGCTATGTCAATCAGATGCTATTGCTTCCGACATCGTTTCTAATGCCTGTTCAATGTTCTCGCTATCCAACCAAGTTAAATCATCCCAGCTGCGTAACCAGGTGATTTGACGCTTGGCCAATTGACGAGTCGCGCATACGCCACGAAATACCGCTTCGTCACGTGTACACTCCCCATCTAAATACTCCCACATCTGTCGGTAACCGACGCATCGTATGGAAGGAAGATCGGGGTGAAGATCTTTTCGCGAATGTAACGCTTTCATTTCTTCTTCAAAGCCCGCTTCCATCATCTTCTCGAAACGGAGTTCAATCCGACGGTGAAGTTCTGCCCTATCCTTGGGAGCTATTGCAAACTGCTTGACTCGGTATGGTAGGCTTTCACCTTTCGTTTGAGTCAATTCAGTCAAAGTTTTACCTGAAATGCGAAAAACTTCCAATGCCCGAGATAAACGTTGGGGATCATTGGGATGGATTCTCGCGGCTGACACAGGATCAACCTCTTTGAGTTCATCGTGCAACACTGACCAACCTTTAGTCAATGCCTCTTGTTCAATTTGCTGACGAATTTCAGGATTTGCAGCAGGAAGTGGTGATAAACCTTCAAGTAACGCCTTGTAATACAGCATTGTTCCACCCACAAGAAGTGGAATTTTTCCTTCTGCAACAATATCATCCATCGCTTTCAATGCATCTCGACGAAAGTCGGCGACAGAGTAAGATTCACTTGGATCCAAAATATCTATCAAGCGATGAGGCGCCAAACTTAACTCTTTTTCATCCGGTTTCGCCGTACCGATATCCATCCCTTTGTAGATCAAAGCAGAATCAACACTGATGATCTCAATCGGAAATTTTTGACGAAGACGAATCGCCAGCTCAGTTTTGCCTGATGCAGTTGGCCCCATTAAAAATAGCGCCAAAGGTAGTTTATCTGTCATGGTTTTAATTTGGCTATCGTGGCAGAGAAATCAACAGCGGATACGAATTTTGTATCTTCTAATGGCAATTGACCATGTCTTAGCTGTTCAAGTTCCGCAATAATTTGAATGGCTTCAGAAAAAGTATAGTGACTCTTCACTGTCGTGACCTGTAATGCGAGCCAATCTATCAACTCAGACAGCATCTGAGCCGCTGCTATACCTTCGTTCACACAAGATTGCGCGTAAGATAACAGATCTGGTACTAAATTTTGTAAGTTTTGTTGACGCAGCGGAGCTGGGACGCCCATCACCATTAAGGCGTGCTCGTTTCTCGCTTTCAATTGAATACCAAGCAATGCCAAATCTTGTTGATAATCTTGGGCCAGTCTCACTAATTCGGCCTCTAACTTAATAGATAGAGGAACAAGCAGAGGTTGTGCCTTGAGTGCACCATCGCTTGGAGAAAGCTGGCCTTTTACACGATAAAATTCTGCTCTAGGTAACGAGACTAACGCCGCCCCACTGTCACTGCTCATCAAAACAAATTGTTCATCGACCACCATCAGCGCTTTGCCTAATGCAGTAATCGATGGCATTGATGTGTGCGAAGTTATCGTTTGGGGCGCTATTGGAGTGACTGCCTGAGCCTCAAACTCTAGCGTTTTCAACAGCTCGTGATAAGCGCGTACTTCTTGTTTAGTTGGCGCTGGTTCTACGTGGCGCTCTTTACTGTGACTTGGCTTTGGTGCAGGTTTGGATTCCACCCAATCATTACGTTTGAATGACTCCACTACGCGCGCCTCTCGCACGGAGGTTTCACTAGGACCGCTATTACGAGGCTTCACTTCATAATCACTGCGTCCAGGATAAGCCGGTGTACTCTCTATCGCTTGATAAACCCGCTCTGGTACTGGTGAAGATGCTGGCTCTTGTACTTTTTCAGGCTCTGGCGAATGCTCAATCTCTTCGGATTCAGTCGGTTCCACGCGATGAAATGCCGATTCATTCACCTGTGGTTTATCAATCACGGCGCTTTGTGAAAGTGCATCCGTCAAAGCTTGATAGATGAAATCATGCACCAAACGAGCTTGGTGGAAACGCACTTCATGCTTAGCAGGGTGAACATTCACATCTACTTGGTGCGGATCTAGCTCAATAAAGAGCACATACGCAGCAAACTGATCTGGCTTTAAGCTCATTTCATAGCTTTGACGAATCGCGTGATTGATTAATTTGTCACGCATCATTCGGCCATTCACATAGCAATATTGTAAATCGCTTTGCTGCCTTGCTCCCTCTGGTGTGGTAATCCACCCATGTAGCTTTAACCCTTGATGCTCAAGCTCGATTCTGAGCATATGCCGCACAAACGCATTACCGCAGACAGCAGCAATACGCTTTTCGGTTTGAAGCTGATTTTTCGCCGCGCGATATTGACGGATGATCTTGCCGTTATGACGCACATTGATGGTGACATCAAAGCGGCTTAACGCAATGCGTTTCAATAACTCATCAATATGAGCAAATTCGGTTTTCTCCGTACGAAGAAACTTGCGACGCGCTGGAGTATTAAAAAATAAGTCCAACACCTCAACGGTAGTGCCAATCGGGTGCGCTGCTGGCTTAAGCTTCACCTGCATATCACGCCCTTCGGAGTAGGCACTCCAGGCTTCTTCTTGTGCCGCAGGACGCGACGTGAGCGTCAAACGCGAGACTGAGCTAATACTGGCTAACGCTTCACCGCGAAAACCTAGACTCATAATGGCTTCGAGATCATCTAAGGTATGTATCTTAGATGTCGCATGACGACTGAGCGCTAAGCCGAGTTCATCTTTCGCGATACCTTTTCCGTTATCACGAACACGAATCAGCTTTGCGCCTCCTTTCTCGATATCGATATCGATTCGAGTTGCGCCAGAATCAAGACTATTTTCAACCAGCTCTTTAATCACAGAAGCAGGTCTTTCGACCACTTCCCCTGCGGCGATTTGGTTTGCAAGTCTGGCTGGCAAAATTTTAATCGTCATAATGAGTTAGAAGCTCACCTACTTGTTTGGAATGATCAGGACTTGCCCAACCGCTAGCTGATCAGAGCGTAAGTTATTCGCTTTACGAATGCTCGATACGCTAACGCCGTATTTGGACGCTATTTTGCCAAGGAACTCACCCCGAGAAACCTTGTGCTTACGAATCGGTTTATCTTTTACCGCGACCGTTATCTTCAACTTTTGCCCTACCCACAACGTATCTGACTTCAAGTTATTCTCTCGGCGGATATCTGAAACCTTCACTTTATAGTGATTCGCAATCTTACCTAAGAACTCACCAGACTTAACCTTGTGCGTAATGGTTTCTGTCTCAACAGTAATCGGTTTACTTGGCACTTTAATCGTACCAGCAGAAGGAATGTTGAGCTTCTGACCAATTGCCAAGCCTGTCGACTTCAAGTTGTTTGCCGACATCAGCGCTTTAGAGCTAAGCCCATATTTGTTCGCGATCACCGATAATGACTCGCCACGCTTTACAATATGTACCATTGGCTTCGCTGAAGGCGAGAACACCGTACCCTCTGGTGGGTTATCTTTTAAGTACTTGACGACCGCCTTAGTGATAGCCTGAGCTAACTTATCTTGGTGCGCTCGTTGAAACAGTAAACGCTCTTCTGTTGGGTTAGAAATAAAGCCCGTTTCCACTAGCACAGACGGAATCTGTGGAGAGCGTAAAACCGCAAGGCTGGTGTTGATCGGTTTGGTGTTATGCAGGTGCGCAACACGTCCCATCTCACCTAGGATTTCTGTTGCCAGTTTATAGCCTTCTTTTTGTGAGTGACTAAACTGCAAGTCCAGCAAAGTTTGGTTCACATTACGATCTTTTGTCTTCGTGAAGAACGCATTACCCGAGCCGCCCAATAACTCAGACTGTTTCTCATGGTTCTCGACCCAACGAGCAATTTCGGTATTTGCACGACGAGTATTTAGTACGAAGACCGAACCACCGCGAGGCTTCGGTGAGGTAAACGCATCAGCGTGAATGGAGATCAGTAAGTGTGCATCATTTTCACGAGCAATCGCGACACGACGGTTTAAGTTTACAAAGTAATCTCCCGTACGAGTCATGCGCGTTTTAATACCAGGAGTCGCATCGAGCTGAGCAGCAATTTTTCTTGAGATACTCAATACCGCATCTTTCTCGTACTTACGACGTGAAGGGCCAATAGAGCCAGGGTCTTCCCCACCGTGACCAGGGTCGATAACAATTAACACTTCTTGAGCTCGTTGAACTGAGCTCATGTCTTTGCTGGCCGCAGCTGGCTTACTCGGTTTAGAGGTCGATGCCTTCTTACCGTGCGGTAAATCAATCACCAAGCGGTGACCATACTGCCCACCTGGTGTTGGGCTTAATTTAAATAACTCCGCTTGAACGCTCTTTTTTAGTTCAAACACCAAACGATAAGTGCCCTTCTCTGGAGGCGAGCTTTTTCGTACCAGTTTTAAAACAGGGCTATCCGTAACAGTAACAGGTAGTTTGGCCTGCATCGTCGTGCTTTTTAAATCCACGACAAGGCGATCCGGCCCTGATAAAGAGAAATAGGAATAGTCAGCTTCCGAGCCTAAATCGATGACAACACGCGTTTCATCAGGTGAAGGCCAAACTCGAAAACTCTTAACGACGTTAGCAAATGCTAAATTGGGGATGAGAAGGAGAAAAGTGGCGACAAACGTCGCCACCACTCTAAAATTTGAAAAACTCAACATAGCTCCAATCGACTGAGTAACTGCACACCATAATCATTATTAGCTGTTAGTTCGGCTACACGTTGCTCACCTTGGTAGCGAATGTTTACATCAAGATCCGGTTGTGGCAGTAAGCCATGCCCTTTTTCAGGCCATTCAACCAAGCAAATCGCATCGTCTGTGAAATAGTCTCGAATCCCCATAAACTCAAGCTCTTCAGGATCCGCAAGACGATAAAGGTCGAAGTGATATACTTGCCACTGATCCAACTGGTACGGTTCGACTAGAGTATAAGTTGGACTTTTCACGTTACCTTGATGACCAAGAGCACGGACAAAACCACGACTAAAGGTTGTTTTACCTGCACCCAAATCACCATGCAGATAAATTGTGGTTTGCTGGGAACAAAGCTGAGCCAGAGCGGTGCCTAGTGCAACCGTTTCATGCTCATCTTTTAAATTGAATTGTTTCGTGCTCATTGATGCTTCTCTAACTAATGATCGTTGACTATATAAAAATCAAAAGAACAGGAATAGTAAACCGTGTTGGTTTTGAGAGACAAGCTTTCAAATGTCATATGTGCGAAAAAAGTATCCAATAAACGGTATCTTAATCATCTTAGTATCGACCTAGATTTAGAATATATGCAAATGACTTCAATAAGCAGTATTCACAACATCAAAAACGTACCTAACTGGGTAGCACCAAAGCCAGAGATCCGTTAAGATCCGCCCCCCTTTATTCCGGTGGTTAACATGAACTACGAACAACTCGCACAACAAATCAAAGTTTGGGGAAAAGAACTCGGCTTCCAAAAAGTTGGGATCTGCGACGTTGATCTGAGTGAACATGAAGCAGCACTACAAAAATGGCTTGATGCAGGCTATCACGGCTCAATGGATTGGATGGCTCGTCACGGCATGATGCGTGCTAGACCCCATGAGCTACTCCCGGGAACCGTTCGTGTTATCAGCGTCCGGATGGACTATCTGCCACCAGAGGCTCAATTCGCTTCAAACCTCGCGAATAAAAGTCATGCCTATATTAGCCGCTACGCACTAGGGCGTGATTATCACAAGCTCGTCAGAAAGCAGCTAAATAAGCTCGGCAAACTTATTGAACAAGAGGTTGGTCAATATGGTTACCGACCTTTCGTTGATTCCGCGCCAATATTAGAGCGACCTCTCGCCCAAAAAGCGGGCTTAGGTTGGACCGGGAAACATTCCCTGATTTTAGATCAAGACTGTGGATCGTGGTTCTTTTTAGGTGAACTACTTATCGACTTACCACTACCCGTAGATGAGCCAAGCGTTGATCAGTGCGGTAAATGCAAAGCATGCATTACATCATGCCCAACACAAGCCATCGTTGAAGACAAAGTTGTCGATGCCAGGCGTTGTATCTCTTATCTCACCATCGAGTTCGATGGCGTGATTCCTGAAGAGTTTCGAAAGCCAATGGGTAACCGCATTTATGGTTGTGACGACTGTCAATTGGTTTGCCCATGGAACCGCTACGCCGACATAACGGAGCAAGATGATTTCCACCGTCGTGACAGTTTCAAAAACCCTGACCTCGTCGACATGTTTAACTGGGATGAAGCGACTTTTCTAAAAAATATGGAAGGCTCCGCTATCCGTCGTATTGGTCATATACAGTGGCTACGTAACATCGCTGTCGCACTTGGTAATGCAGAATATAGTCAGCGAATCATAGATGCGCTGGAAAGTCGGCAAGGTGAAAATAAATTACTTGATGAGCACATTAAATGGGCTTTGACAGAGCAACTGAATCAACTCCCCACTGAGAGTAATTCATCTATAGAGACGAAAAAGCAACGCTTAATAAGGATAGTCGAGAAGGGACTGCCGAGAGACGCATAGAGCGTAGTCTATATGCAAGAGATTGAAAGTACTTTTGCATGTTCAATTCATGACCTTGTTCTCAATTTTGTAATGTGGAAAAAAATTTGAGATTCAAGAAAAACAAGCTAACAGAAAAAAGTTAAACACAGCTCGGAGAAATGACTAGGATCAAAAAAATACCAGTTAATGATCGTATTTTAACGTACTCGATCCGACAAAAAACTTATTTTTTCTTTATATAACAAAGATTTAATTGGTATTTCTTTGTTGTTTCAACTTCATTTTAGAGAAAAGATCTTTCTTCCCCATCATAAAAAGTCAAGCTAAAAACACTTTATCAACCAACTTATCCACAGAACGACGTATGTGGATAACTCTGTTAATTAAAGTAGATAAAACACGCGAAGCCTCATCATACTGTACGTCAGCCGATTCATATCGTGTTTTAAACACAAACGAAATCGTCCGACATCATATGATGCGGATAAAAGTTTAGCTTTTGGGGATTCATGCTTCGCAGCATTATGAAAAGAGCGATGTGATTGGTTGCGAGAAGCAGGCGTTGAATCAAGCGGCGCATCCGTAGACGACTTAACAATTGTATACTAAATAAGTACTCAATCTATCGTCTTGTATTTGGTTGCGGGGGCCGGATTTGAACCGACGACCTTCGGGTTATGAGCCCGACGAGCTACCAAGCTGCTCCACCCCGC